>NZ_JBFAXI010000041.1:0-72782 GCF_040680735.1 Streptomyces sp. NPDC051987
CCCCGCGCCCCTTACGGGGCGCTGTTGGTTGGGGTTTGTTTAGGGGTGGGGAGTTGGGGGTGGGGGTGGACTTGGGCTTGGTTGGCTGCTTTTGTGCCCTCTGTCCAGCCGGCCTCGTCGGTGACGGCGCGTAGGCGGGTTGTCGTGGTGGTGGGGAACATCTGGGTGAGGCGGTCGGTGACGGCCAGTTCCCTCGTGGCCAGGACCGGGAGCAGGGTCTGGGGCGTCCCGGTCTCGGCCACGGCCGCCTGCGCGGCTGCCCTGAGGCGGTCGCCGACCCGGTGGGCGTAGGCCGCGAGGAAGGACTGGCGGAAGGTCTTCGTGCGTTTGCGGCCGCCCGCCCGCTGCGCCGCCTCCGCCTTCGTCATCGCGTGCGTGGCCTGCACGAGCAGCGAGGTGTGGAGCAGCTCGACCGCCTCCAGGTCCGCCTCGAAGCCGACGACCGTCGAGAAGGCCAGCGGTTCGTTCCACACCGCGCGGCAGTGGTTCGCCGTGGCGACCGCGTCCAGCAGGACCGCCTTGGCCTGTTCGTACGGCGGCTCGACGCCTATCCGGCAGGCACCAGGTGTGTCCCCCGCCGGCGCCCCCGCGGCGAGCAGCGCCTCGTCGACGCTGTGCCGGGCCATCAGTTCCTGCGCCTTGGCGCTGAGCGCCTCCGCCTCCTCCGGAAAACCCGTCGCCTCGGCCTTGGCCAGCAGCGCGCGGATCCGGGTGAGCATGCGGGAGGCCGGTCGGTGCGCGGTCGCGGCGGGCCGGGGTTCGTCGAGCGGTTCCAGGGCGGGCAGCCGGAGCAGCAGGCGGTACAGCTCCAGGACGGCCGTGGCGTGCGAGAAGCGGTCGCCCACGCGCGCGTCGCCGTCCTGCTCGGGCAGCGCGTCGAGCTGGGCCTGCCAGCGGGGGCCGCGCGGGCGGTCGTCCGGCACCTGGGCGCGGATCAGCCCGGCGGCCAGCCGCACGTGCGGGCCGTCCAGTTCGCGCCGCACCAGTCGCACGACGTCTGCGGGCTGCCAGCCGCGCCGCCAGGCGGCCGCGACGAACTCCCGGCCCCGGTGTGCGAGTTCCGCGTCCGCGCCGGAGTCGGCCGCGAGGAGGGACGCGCCCGTGTCGAGGCCGGAGTCGGTGTCGTCGTACAGGGCGCTCTGGAAGGCTCGGTCGACGGTGCTGGGCTGGCTGCTGGTCACGTGTCGATCGTGCCACGCGCCGCCGACAGGGGTCGCGGTCATCCACAGCCTGTGGATAAGGGGCCTGAGGACGGGGCGCACGCCTGTCAACCGACGGTTGACACTGGTCCGGTGTCAACCTACGGTTGACATATGGGAAACGATCCGAAGATCACAGCATCCGTACGCCTCGACGACCTCATCGCGGCGATCAAGAAGGTGCACACCGAACCCCTCGTCCAGCTCCAGGACGCGGTGATCGCCGCCGATCACCTGGGCGACGTGGCGGACCATCTGATCGGCCACTTCGTCGACCAGGCCCGCCGCTCGGGCGCGTCCTGGACCGAGATCGGCAAGAGCATGGGGGTGACCCGGCAGGCGGCGCAGAAGCGCTTCGTGCCAAAGGAGTCCGCCGACCTCGACCCCGGCCAGGGCTTCGACCGCTACACCCCGCGCGCGAGGAACGTGGTGATGGCGGCCCACAACGAGGCGATCGCGGCCCGCAACCCCGAGGGGCGACCCGAGCACCTGGTCCTCGGCCTGCTGGCCGAACCGGACGGCATCGCGGCGAAGGCGATCCTCGCGCAGGGCGTCCAGCTGGACACCGTCCGCCAGGCGGCCACGGCCGCGCTCCCGCCGGCCGCCGACGACGTCCCCGACCTCGTCCCCTACGGGCCGGAGGCCAAGAAGGCCCTCGAACTCACCTTCCGCGAGGCGCTCCGGCTCGGCCACAACTACGTCGGCACCGAACACCTGCTGCTGGCCCTCCTGGAGCACGAGAACGGCGCCGGCGTCCTCAGCGGGCTCGGCATCACCAAGCCGGCGACCGAGGAGTACACGAAGAAGGTGCTGTCGCTGCTGCTGGAGCAGAAGCACGCGGCGGAGGCGGAGGGCGACGCCGAGGAGGAGCCGGAGAGGGGCGCCTGAAGAAGCCGTCCGGGCGCTGGAACCGCAGGTCAGGGCGATTGTCAGTGGCGGGTGCCAGACTCTCGGCATGACCGACCGGTGGGCTCTCGCTCCGGCCGAGGACGGTGGCGTGGACATCGCCCCCCTCGGCCCGGACGGGCTGCCCGCCGGGCCGGTGCGGCGGGAGCCCGATCTCGCCGGGGCGGTCAGGGGCCGCCCGGAGGTCACACGCTGGGTGTGGCGGTCGACCGCCGAGGTCTACCCGCGCCTGCTCGCCACGGGGGTGCGAGTGGAGCGGTGCTACGACATCGAGGACGCCGAGACACTTCTGCTGGGCCACGAGGGGCGGTCCGGTGAGCCACGCTCGGCCGCCGCCGCCCTGGCCCGCCTCCGCGGCGGCCCCGTACCGCCCGACCCGCCGCAGCGCGCGGCCGAGCCCGGCGCCCAGTCCCCGCTGTTCGAGCCACCG
Organism: Streptomyces sp. NPDC051987; assembly: GCF_040680735.1. Taxonomy (NCBI): domain Bacteria; kingdom Bacillati; phylum Actinomycetota; class Actinomycetes; order Kitasatosporales; family Streptomycetaceae; genus Streptomyces; species Streptomyces sp. NPDC051987. The sequence continues at coordinate 2,536 of NZ_JBFAXI010000041.1, forward strand.
GGCACCGCCCGCCTGACGCTCGACGAGCTGCTCGCGGTCTACGCCGAGCAGCAGCGCCGGCACGACCGGGCCGAGCACCCGGACCGGATGCGGCTGCTGACCGCCGCCGAGTCGGCGGGGATGATGATCGCCGCCGAGATGAACCGCGCGGGCCTGCCCTGGAGCGCCGACGTGCATCGCGGGCTGCTCCATGAACTGCTCGGCGAGCGGTACGCGGGCGGGGGCGAGCCGCGCCGGCTGGCCGAGCTGGCCGACGAGGTCTCGGCCGCCTTCGGCAGGCGGGTGCGCCCGGACCTTCCCGCCGATGTGATCAAGGCCTTCGCCCAGGCCGGGATCAAGGTGAGGTCCACCCGCCGCTGGGAGCTCTCCGCCGTCGACCACCCGGCGGTGAAACCCCTCCTGGAGTACAAGAAGCTGTACCGGATCTGGGTGGCGCACGGCTGGACCTGGCTCCAGGGCTGGGTGCGCGACGGCCGGTTCCGGCCCGAGTTCCAGGCGGGCGGCACGGTCACCGGCCGCTGGGTGACCAACGGCGGGGGCGCGCTGCAGATCCCCAAGGTGATCCGGCGGGCGGCGGTCGCCGACCGCGGCTGGCGGCTGGTGGTGGCCGACGCCGACCAGATGGAACCGCGCGTGCTGGCGGCGATCTCCCGCGACCCCGGGCTGATGGAGGTCGCCGGGCGGGAGACCGACCTCTACCAGTCCGTCTCCGACCGCGCCTTCGCCGGCGACCGCCAGCAGGCCAAGATCGCCGTCCTCGGCGCGGTCTACGGCCAGACCTCGGGTGACGGCCTGAAGAACCTGGCCGCGCTCCGCCGCCGGTTCCCCACGGCGGTGGCCTATGTCGACGAGGCGGCGCGGGCCGGTGAGGAGGGCCGGCTGGTGCGCACCTGGCTCGGCCGGACCTGCCCGCCCGCGACCGGCGCGGGCGACGGATCGGAGGAGGCGGGAATGCCCCAGGAGGAGCCGGAGGAGCATCCGGCCGAGGGCTGGGTGCCGGGATACGCCTCCACCAACTCCCGGGCCCGGGGCCGCTTCGCGCGCAACTTCGTGGTGCAGGGCAGCGCCGCCGACTGGGCCCTGCTGATGCTGGCGGCGCTCCGCCGGGCCTGCGCGGACCTGGCGGCCGAGCTGGTCTTCTTCCAGCACGACGAGGTGATCGTGCACTGCCCGGAGGAGGAGGCGGAGACGGTCGTGACGGCGATACGGGAGGCGGCGGACCTGGCCGGGCGGCTCACGTTCGGGCAGACGCCGGTGCGTTTCCCGTTCACGACGGCCGTGGTGGAGTGCTATGCCGACGCGAAGTGACCCGTCCGGTCAGCCGCCCCGGGCCAGCAGGCCGCGCAGCTCCGCGAGGACGTCCGGCTCGTCCGTGCCGTCCAGGGCCGCGAGGGCCTCGCGCCAGACGCCGTACGCCTCGCCGGTACGTCCCTGCTCCCGCAGGAGCAGACCGAGTTGGTGGCGGGCGAGACCGCCGCTGTAGCGGTCGGCGCGGGCGTCGGCGTGGCGCAGGAGTTCGGCGCACTCGCGGTGGGCGCGCTCGGTGCGGCCGAGCGCGCGCAGGGCGCGGACCAGGCCGAGGCGGGTCTGGGACTCGCCGTGCCAGTCGCCGTGGCCGCCGAGGATGCGCAGGCTCTCCTCGAAGTGCGTTGCGGCGGCCGCCGGTTCACCGAGGCGGAGGCGGGCGTAGCCGATGTTGCAGTGCGCCGAGTGCTGCAGGATGACGGCGCCGATCGCGTCCCCGATCGCCAGGGAGCGCAGGTGCTGCTCGATGGCCGCGCGAGGGTCGGTGTGCTCGTAGAGGTTGCCGAGGTGGCTGTGGGTGACGGCCTCGCCGTAGGGGTCGTTCAGCTGCCGGGAGTAGTCGAGGCTCTGCCGCAGCGCCTCGCCCGACTCGTCGTACCGGCCGAGCACTTCCAGCAGCAGCCCCCGGTTGTTCAGGCCGCGGCGGATCCAGGACACCGCGCCCAGCCGCCGCCACAGGGCCAGCGCACCGTCGGTCAGGGCGAGGGCCTCGCGCTGGCGGCCGGTCAGGAAGCGCAGCCCGGCGAGGTCGCCCAGGGCGTAGGCCTCGGCGGGTTCGTCACCCAGGCGGCGGGCGGCGGCCAGGGCGGCGGTGCCGAGCACTTCCATCTCGGCGACTCGGCCGCGGCGCAGGACGTAGGGGTAGAGCAGGCGGACGAGCGTGGAGAGGTAGGCGCTGATCCCCGGGTCGGCGGTGTCGGCGTACCGCTCCACCAGGGCGACGATGTTCTCCAGCTCCATGTCGCCCCAGGCGAAGGCGTGCTCGGCGCACTCGAAGGGGGGCAGGGTCTCGGCGTACGGCTGGTGCTCGGGGGGCTGGGCGGTGGTGGGCCGGCGGCGGTCCCGCTGGTCCAGTCCGGGTTCGACGATCGCGACGAGCGCGTGTTCGGCGACGGCGGCGAACCAGCGCAGGGCGGTGAGGGCGGCTTCGGCGCGGGCGGGGTTGGGGCGGACGGGGTTGGGGCTGTCGCCGGGGCGGTGGGGGGCGTGGGGAGTCACGGGGTCGGGGGTGGTGACGGAGGCGGCGGGGGCTTCAGGGGCGGAGGGGGCTTCGGCCAGCTCGCGGGCGAAGTCGCGGACCAGGTCGTGGGGGGCGTAGCGGCCGTAGGTGGTCTCCTCCAGGAGGGCCACGTCGACCAGCCGGTCCAGGGCCGCCTCGGCGCGGCGCTCGTCGGTGCCGGTGAGCCGGGCGATCAGAGGGGCACCGTACGTCGGCAGGTCGAGGGCGCCGATGTGGCGCAGGGCAGCGGCGGCGTCGCGGTCGGCAGCGTGATCGGCGGCGGCGAGGGCGTCATGCGCGACGGCCAGGGAGCGCCGGACGCTCAGGTCGTCGTATTCGAGGTGCCGCAACCTGCTCTCGGCGGCGGCCAGTTGGCCGGCCAGCACGTCGGGGGTGAGCGCACGGCGGGCGGCGAGGCGGGCGGCCACGACGCGGAGCGCGAGCGGGAGCCGGCCGGTGAGGCCGATCAGCGGATGGGCGGCGTCGATCTCCGGGCGCCCGCTGACCGCGCGCAGCAGCGCCGCGCTGTCCTCGCCGGTGAGCGGGCCCAGCGGGAAGCGGCGGGCCCCGTCGAGTGCGGTGAGCGGGGAGCGGCTGGTGACGATCACCGCGCAGCCGGGGCCGCCGGGGAGCAACGGCCGCACCTGGGCGGCGTTCGCGGCGTCGTCGAGCAGGAGGAGGGTGCGGGTGGGGGCGAGCAGGGAGCGGAGCAGCGCGGCGGCCGCGTCGGGGTGTTCCGGGATGTGCCGGGGGTCGGCACCGAGGTCTCTGAGCAGCGCGGCCAGCGCCTGGACAGGGGTGAGCGGGGGGACGCCGGGGGTGGCGCCGTGCAGGTTGACGTAGAGCTGACCGTCGGGGAAACGATCCCGCAGTTGATGCGCCACGTGGAGCGCGAGTGCGGTTTTGCCGACGCCGGCGGTGCCGCTGACCACGGCGAGGAGGGGGGCCGTGGCCTCGGCTTCGCCTTCGGCCTGTGTGTGCCCACCCGCACCACCCGTGACGGTTTCGTGGTCGGGTGCGGGTGGCCCCTGTGGGGCGGACTCGCCGTCGGCGGCCGCGGGTTCGGGGGCGGGGATAGCAGTGACGGGGTCGTGGGCGGGTGCGGGTGGCCCCTGTGGGGCGGACTCGCCGTCGGCGGCCGCGGGTTCGGGGGCGGGGGCAGTGGTGACGGGGTCGTGGGCGGGTGCGGGTGGCCCCTGTGGGGCGGACTCGTTGTCGGCGGGCGCGGGTTCGGGGGCGGGGGCAGTGGTGACGGGGGCGTGGCCGGGTGCGGCGGTGGCGGGCGGGGGTTCGGGGGCGAGGGTGTGGGTCAGGGTTTGGTGGGTGGGGGTGCGGCCGGTGAAGTGGGGTGGGGGTGGGGGGAGTTGGGCGGGGCGGGGGGTCGGGGAAGGGGTGCGTGGGGGAAGGGGGGTCGTTGGGCTCGGCGGCGTGGTGGGGGCTGGGTGTTCGGGGTGGGTGGGGGTGTGTGACGGGGGCGCCACGAGCCATGGCGGGGCGGCGTCCGCGGCGCTGGTTCCGCGCAGGACCTCGACGTGGGCCCGGCGTACCGCCAGGCCTGGTTCGATGCCGAGTTCCTCGCGCAGGCGGTTGCGCAGGTCGCGGTGGACGGCGAGGGCCTCGGCCTGCCGGCCGGTGTGATGGAGGGCGAGCATGAGCTGGCGGTGGTAGGCCTCGCGGAGCGGATGTTCGGCGACGAGTGCCGCCAGCTCCGGTACGACGCCGCCCAGCCGGGGTCCGCCGAGGGCGAGTTCCGCGTCGTAGCGCCACTCCAGCGCGAGCAGCCGGGCCTCCTCCAGGCGCTGCACGAAGGCAAGGCCGCCGAGTTCGGCGGGGAGGCCGCCGAGCGGGCTGCCCCGCCAGAGCGCGAGCGCGTCGGCGCAGGCGTCCAGCACCGACGCCCACTCCCGGCGCCCGTGGGCCGCGCGCGCCTGGGCCACCTGGGCGTCGAACACGTCGACGTCCAGTTCGCCGTCGTCGACCCGCAGCAGGTACCCGGGCGGTACCGCGCGCAGCCGCTCCGGGTCGTCGAGGATCCGGCGCAGCCGGGTGACGTGGTTGTGCAGCGAGGCGCGCGCCGACACCGGGGGCGCGCCGCCCCACAGCGCCTCCGTCAGCGACTCGACGGAGACGACCCGCCCGGCATCGAGCAGCAGCACGGCGAGCAGGGTGCGCACCTTGGGGCTGCCGACGGGGCGTACGCCGGCCGCGTCGTAGAGGACCGGCGGTCCCAGCAGTCCGAACCGCAGCTCGTACCGCCGCATCGCCTGGCCTGTCGCCCTTCCGCACGGCGGACGTGCCCGCCGGTCCTCGATCCTGGCGGAATTCCATCCCCTGGGGGACGGGTTCCCGCCACCTTCTCTGTGCCGGTCCGGGCCGGAGTCCGCTGGTTCTCCGGCCCGCCCCCGGAGTCGTACGGCGGCTTCACGCCAACCGCTCGGCGACGTCCGGGAGAACCACTGGCCACATGTTAGCGATCCGTTGGCGCGGCCTGATGTGATCTTCGCATCGGACCGGGTTCGACGGCGCACGCGTGGATCGCGTAACTCGGGGGAGTGTCGCCGCAGGCCCGGCTCCGGGGACGCGAGAGGGTTCCGGTCGGCGGAGGTGAACGACCGGGGCCCTCGTCCCGTCTGACGAAGCTGGTCCGGACCGGTTCAGATGACGGGTGGGCGGCCCAGCCGCGTGAGGTGCCAGACCGTGCGCCAGCGCATCGGGCGGCGCTCCCCGGCCGGTTCGCGCAGCCCCTCGGCGAAGCCCGCGAACCAGGCTCGCAGGCCGCCCGTCGAGCGGGTGCGCAGGAGCGTGATCAGTATCCAGACGCCCAGGTGGACCGGGATCAGCGGCAGGGGCAGCCGACGCCGGGTCAGCCAGACGCGGTTGCGGGCCGTGACCCGGAAGTAGACGGCGTGCCGGGCGGGCGAGGTCCGGGGGTGCTGGAGCAGCAGCTCGGGGGCGTAGAGGATCTTCCAGCCGGCGTCGGCCGCCCGCCAGGCGAGGTCGGTCTCCTCGTGGGCGAAGAAGAACTCGGCGGGCCAGTCCCCGGTCTCGGCGAGCATGTCCATGCGCAGGGCGTGGCCGCCGCCGAGGAAGCCGGTGACGTAGCCCCCGCGCATCGGATCGGCGTTGCCGACGCGCGGCACGTGCCTGCGCTGGGTCACGCCCTCCTCGTCCGCGATGCGGAAGCCGACGATGCCGAGCCGGGGGTCGGCGGCGAACAGATCCCGGACCCGCCGGAACACCTCGACGTCCACGAGCACCCCGTCGTCGTCCAGTTCGACGACGACGTCCACGTCGCCGAACGCGCGCAGGGCCGCGAGGGCGACGTTGCGGCCGCCGGGGCAGCCGAGGTTGTCCTCGACGTCGACGGTGGTGACCTCGCCGGGCAGGTCGAGGCGGCGGGCGTACTCGGGCAGCCGGCAGCCGTTGCCGACGATCACGATGCGGTCGGGGGCCAGGTCCTGCTTGGCGACGGACTTGAGCAGGGCGTCGACTTCGTCGGGCCGGTTCCCCATCGTCACCACGGCCACCCCGAGCCTCGGCTCCTGCATGCCCCTCACCCCATCCGGCCGACGGCGGCAGCCGCACCTGTCCTCAGGATGGCCATCGTTCACCAAGATGTCACCACGGGTAGGTCGATACTCCATAAACGGGCCCGGCTGGTGGCGACGCGCGGGAGTTCCCGCACACCGGACCGCGAAGGAGCGCCGGACACGGGCCAAAGGGGGGCGGCGGAAGGTCGTGGACACGCCAGGGAACGCCTCGGAGGGGGCCGAAGTACCGCTGTAGGTTTCCGAGTCATGCTCTGTGTTCAGGTCCTGGGGCCGATCGGTGCCGACATCGACGGTGCGCCGGTCCCCCTGGGAAGCCCCCGGCAACGTGCGGTCCTCGCCCTGCTGCTGGCGCACCGCGGCCGGGTGGTGCCCGTCGACCGGCTGATCGACCGCCTGTGGCGGGACCGGCCCCCGCGGAAGGCGGCGGCCTCGCTGCACGTCTACGTGTCGAACCTGCGCCGCGCGCTCGAACCCGGCCGGCCGCCCCGCTCCCCCGCCGGTGTCCTGGTCAGCGTCGCGCCCGGGTACGCGGTGCGGCTGCCCGAAGAGGCGGTCGACGCCTGGCGGTTCGAGGCGGCGGTGCGGCGGGCCCGTACCGCGCCTCCGGCGGAGGCGCGGCGCCTGCTGGAGGAGGCCATCGGGTGGTGGCACGGGACGGCTTACGGCGAGTGGGCGGACGAGGAGTGGGCGGCCGGCGAGGCGGCCCGGCTGGGTGATCTGCTGCTGACGGCGCGGGAGTTGGCGATCGGCGCGATGCTCGCGTCCGGGGCCCCGGCGGAGGCGGTGCCGGCGGCCGAGGCGCTGGTGCGGGAGCATCCGCTGCGCGAGGAGGGCTGGCGGCTGCTGGCGCTCGGGTTGTGGGCCGGCGGGCGCCGCGCCGACGCGCTGGCCGAGCTGCGCCGCGCCGCCGCCGTCATGGCCGACGAACTCGGGCTGGGCCTCGGTGAGGCGCTGACCGAATTGGAGAGCGCCCTGCTGACGGGGCGCACCGAGATCCTGCGCGCGTCGGTGCCGTCGGCTGCCGGGCCGATCGCGGTGGGAGGGCCCTTGACGTTCACGGATGCGCGGACGGCGACTGCGCCTCCTGACTCGGCGCCTCTGGGTTCGGGGGCTCCGGCGCGTCTGGCTCCGGGGGCTCGGATGCCTCTGGCTTCGGGGGCTCCCGGTCCTTTGGCTCCGGCGGCCCCGGCTTCGGCGGCCCCGCCTTGGGCAGCCCCGGCTTCGGCGGCTCCCGGTCTGAGGGCTCCGGCGCCTCTGGCTCCAGCTCCGGGGGCTCCCGGTCTGGCGGCTCCGGGGGCTTCGGCTCCAGCGGCTTCGGCGGCCCCGCCCGTGCCGGGTGCGGGCGCGGGCTTGGAGCCGGGCGCGGGCTTGGAGCCGGGCGCGGGCTTGGAGCCGGGCGCGGGAGTCGGTGTGGGGGTGGTCGAGGAGTTGTTCGTCGGCCGGGAGAGCGAGTTGCGGGCGCTGGACGAGGTCGCGCGTGCCGCGCGGCGGGGCGGCGGTGTCGTCCTGGTGACCGGCGAGGCCGGGGCCGGCAAGTCGGCGCTGCTCGGCCGGTACCGGCGGCGGTTGCGGGGCCAGGGCTGGACCGTGGTGGCCGGCAGCTGCCCCGAGTTCGACGGCGCCCCCTCCGCCTGGGCCTGGGTGGAGGCGCTCGGCCAACTCGCCCGCCGCGTCCCGCCCACCGACCCGGACACACTGGGCGCCCTGCTCCAGGAGGCCGGCTACGGTGAACGGGAAGCCGGCGGGCAGGACGCCACCGGGTCCCCGGGCCCGGACGGCAGGGCGGCGTCCGCCGGACGGTTCCGGCTGCACCGGGCGTTCGGCGCCTGGCTGCGGGAGGCCGCCGCAGCCGCCCCGCTGGCCGTCGTCGTCGACGACCTGCACCGGGCGGACGGCGAGACCCTGGCCCTGTTGGAGCGCGCCGCCGAACTGGTCGGCTCACCCGTGCTGGTGATCGCCGCCTACCGGCCGGCCGACGCGGCGGACTGCCTGACCAAGACCCTCGCCGAACTCGCCCATCGCTCGCCGTACCGGCTGGCGCTCGGCGGGCTGCCGCTGCCGGACGTGGAACTGCTGGTCGGCGCGGTGTGCGGGGAGCCGGTCGACGCGGCCATCGTGAGCGCGCTCGCCGAGCGCACCGGCGGCAACCCCTTCTACGTCCGCGAGAGCGCCCGGCTGCTCGCCAGCGAGGGCGCCCTGGTGGCGGTCTCCGAGGTGCCGCAGGGCGTCCGTGACGTGCTGCGGCGACGGCTGCGGCAGTTGCCCGAGGGGGCACCGGCCGTGCTCCAGCTCGCCTCGGTGGTGGGCCGCGAGACGGAGGTCGGGGTGCTCGTCGAGGCCGCGGACCCGGCACGGCAGGGCGAACACGAGGTGCTCGACGCGGTCGAGGCGGCCGTCGTGGCCGGGATGCTCACCGAACCGGCGCCCGGTGTGGTGCGGTTCGCGCACGCGCTGGTCCGCGACACCCTCTACACCGACCTGGTCGGCGTACGGCGGGCCCGCCTGCACGCCCGGCTGGCGGAGGTCCTGCGGCGGCGCCGTCCGGACGATCTCGCGGCCCTCGCGCACCATTTCGCGCGGGCGGCGAACGCGCGGACGGCGGAACTCGCCGTCGAGTACTCGCTCGGCGCGGCCGATCTGGCCGAGCGGCGCTACGCCCACGACACGGCCGTCGAACTGCTCACGCAGGCGATCGATTCCTTCGCGCTGATCCCGGCCGCCCCGCCGGACGGCGACGGCGGCGCTACCGGGGACAGCGGTGGCCCCGGACACGGCGACGGCAGCAGCGCGGCCGGCGGCAGCAGCAACGCCGGAAACCACGGCGGCACAGGTGGCAACGGCGGCACAGGGGGCAACGGCGGCAAGGAACACACCGTATACGCCGGATACGCCGGATACACCGGATACGCCGGTTGCACCGGTGACGACTGCGGCAGCGGGAACACCGGCAAGCGCGGTGGTACCGGCCGGCACGGCGGGGTCGGTGGCAGCCTCGCTCCCGGCACCGACGGCCGCGCCGGGCGGCTGGTCGCGTTGCTCGGGCGGTTGCTGCGGGCCGAGATACGGGCCGGGGCCATCATGGCGGCGCGGCACACCCGGCAGCGCGCGCTGGCGGCGGCCGAGGGCGTCGGGCGCGACGAACTCGCGGCGGCGGCGCTCGGCGCGTCGATCGGACCGGAGCATGCCCCGAGCGGTGCCCTCAGCGGGCCGTGGGGACTCGTCGCGCCGACGGCACTCGACACGTTCGTGGAGCGGCTGATCGCCCGCGCCGACCTGGACCCGGCCGTGCTCGGCGCGCTGCCTCCAGGCGAGGCGGACGAGGTGGCCGGTGCGGGCGCCGCGGGGCGTGCGGAGCGGGTGGCGGAGGCGGCCCGGCGGCTGGCCCTCGCCCGTGCGGTCGGGGACCCGCTGCTGCTCTCCTCCGCGCTGACCGTCGCCTCCGGAGTCAGCCCCGACGGGTTCCCGGACCGCCGCGAGGCGCTGGCGACCGAGCTGCGGGTGCTCGGGTACGCGCACGACCTGCCCGCCAACAGCTGGGTGCGCGAGCACCTCGGGGCGATGGCCGCCGGCGCCCGCAACGACGTCGCCCAGGTGCGCCGGCACACCGGCGAGGGACGGACCGTCGCCCGGCGGCACCGGCTGGCGGAGGCGGAGGCCATCAACCTGACCACCCTCGCGATGCTGGCCCATGTCGAGGGCCGCTTCGCCGAGTCCGAGGCCGGGTACGCGCAGGTGCGGGAGCGGCTGTGGTCCCGCGGCTCGCCGTACGGCGACTTCGTGCGCGTCCTGGGGCTGACGACCGTACGGCTGGGGCAGGGCCGCCCGCGGGAGGCCGAACCGCTCCTGCGCCGCCTGCTCGACAGCGAACCCGAGCCCACCGCCGAGCTGGCCCTCGGGGTGGTCCTCGCCCGGCTGGGCGAGCACGAGCAGGCCTACGCGCTCGGCCGGCGCACCGCGGCCGCCGTCCCCCTCGTGCCGGACCACCTGTACGGCATCGCCCTGTCCCTGCGGGCCGAACTGGCGTTCCTGCTGGGCGACCTGACCACCGCACTGGAGCTGATCCCGCTGCTGCTGCCGTTGCGCGGCCAGCTCGCCGGTGCCGCCAGCGTCTCCTTCGCCACCCGTCCGTTCGCCCACTCGCTGGGTGAGTTGCACCAGTTGCTGGGTGACGAGGCGGAGGCGCTGCGGCAGTTCGGCCTCGCCGAGGAGGTGGCCCGGCAGTGGGGGTCGCGGCACCTGGTCGAGGCGGCCCGCGCCGCCTCGGAGGACCGGGGCCGCCGGATGTGACGTGCCGGCGAGCGCCGGGGTCAGGCCAGGTGCCACTTCTGCTGGCCGGCGGTGTCGCACGCGACGCCGCCCGGCGCCCCGAGCCCCCGGCGGCCCTGCCGACCGTGCTGATCACCGGACACGCCTCCGTGACCGTCTCCGGTCGGCCCCACTTCGGCAGGTCGATCCAGCTCGCCGCCGAACGCGCCGAGCGCGTCCGGGCGTTGTTCGTCCAGCGCCTGGAGGCCCACCTGCGCGAGCTCGGCTCCCCCCTCACCTCGGACGCCTTCACCATCGCCACCGACGCGCACGCCCCGGACCTGTCCCCCGCCACCCAGGAGGCACCCCCCGGCGCGACGGTCGCCATCACCCGGCCGCCGGGACTCTAGGCGAGGAGCCGCAGCACCGCCTCCTCGACGGCGCCCCGGGTGGCCGGGCCGGTTCTCAGCCGCACGGCCCCCTCCGGACGACGGCTCCGTGGTCCCGGCACGCGCGGCACAGCAGCCGCGCGCCCTGCACCAGGGTGAGGGGCCACGCCACGGCGAAGCCCCACAGCGCCACCGGGTCCGAGGTGCGGACGCCCACGACCGCCAGGACCGTGGAGGCCGCGGCCAGCAGGAGAAGGGCCGGCCAGAGCCGGGACCGGGCGCGCCGCACGCCCATGCGACGGGCGAAGCGGCGGTCACGGCGCAGGTGCGCCTCTATGCGCATCAGGGCGAGCCGTTCGTACGGCGACAGCCGGACGCGGGGCGAAGGATCCGTGCCCTCTGCCACGATGACAGCACCTCCGGGGAGACGGCGTTCTCGGGCACTGTCCTGACGGGCCGGCAGGGGTGCCGACGCACCGAGTGCCCGTCCCGGCGCCGGTCATACCGGCAGCACCAGGCCTCGCCCAGCCCGACCGCGCACTCCGCCAGCAGGCAGGCATTCTCGGCTCATCGGGACCTCGGCTCATCGGGACCTCGGGTCTTCGGGACCTCGGGTCTTCGGGTCTTCGGTTCATCGGGATCCCGGAAGGGCCTGGCCGCTGGCCGGTTGGCCGAGACTGTTGCCCCACAGGGAAGGATCGGTGCTCCTGAGGCTGGGGACGCCGCCGTACGTGCCGCCGTCGGCGGTGACGAGCGGGGCGGAGAGCTGGTCCTCGAGAAGTCCGTCGCGGACCCGCACGATGGTGCTCCGGTGGTCGGTCCGGCCGGGCTTGAACGTCTTTCCGTCGATCGCGGCCTTCAGGTAGTACAGCGCGTACTTGGCGTAGAGGTCGACCGGCTGGGACACGGTGGCGTCTATGGTGCCGCTGGAGATGTTCCTGAGCTCCCTGGGTATGCCGTCGTTGGAGACGACGACCACGTGCCTCGGGTTCCTGGGTCCGACCAGCAGGCCCTGCTGCCGGAGCACGTGGAGCGTGCCGGAGAGGGCGTAGCTGGCCTGCATGTAGATGCCCTTGATGTCCGGGTGGGCGGTCAGGTCGCTCTGGAGCTTCTGCGCGGCGACGTCCCCGTCCCAGTTGGTGGCCTCCGCGAACACCTTGATGTCCGGGTAGTTCGCCTTCATGCAGGTGTCGAACCCCTCGGTGCGGTCGCGGCTGTTGATCGACGAGAGGTCGCCCTCGAGCATCACGACCTTGCCCTTGCCGCCCAGCCTGCTGCCCAGGTATTTGCACGCCTTCTCCCCGTAGGCGCGGTTGTCGGCGCGGACCACCATGTAGACCCTGCCGGTGTCCGGGCGGGTGTCGATGGTGACGACCGGGACCTTCGCCGCCTTCAGCTGCGCCAGGATCGGCGCGACGGCGAACGTGCTCTGCGGGGCCGCCGCGATGCCCTTGACGCCCTGGAGGATGAGGGTCTGCGTGTTGGCGGCGAGCTTGGCGACGTCGTTCTGCGAGTTGGTGGTCCGCAGGGCGAGGCCGAGCTGCTTGGCGTACTCCGGCGTGTACCTGATGTACGCGCTCCAGAAGTCGGTGTCGGAGCGCGGGTAGTCGACGCCGACCAGCGGCCTGCCGCCGCTCGACGTGGCCGTCCCTGCGGAGCCGCCGCAGGCGCTGACCAGCGCCAGCGCACAGAGAGCGGAAGCGGTGGCACAGAGGACGGGTCCGGGCCTCATCAATACGTTCCTCGCACTGAATCCCTGAAGTATGTCCAATATGACCGTTTATTCACTATACGTGCGCGCGGGCGACCCCTCGTCCGGGTCAGGCGCGCCCGTGCGCCTGCTGCGTGTGCCGGGACAGCGAGTCGAGGACCACCGCGGCGAAGAGCACCCCGCCCGTGATCACCAGCTGGACGGCGGTGGGCGTGTCGGTGAGGGCCATGCCCGAGGCGATCGACTGGATGACCAGGATGCCGAGCACCGCGGACCACGTCGTACCGCGTCCGCCGAACAGGCTGGTGCCGCCGATGACGGCGGCGGCGATGGCGTTGAGCAGCAGGACGCCGGAACCGGAGTTCTGGCTCACCGACGTGATGCGCGAGGCCAGGAAGAGCCCGCCGGTCGCCGCCAGGGTGCCGGAGACCGCGAGCACGGCCGTCTGCACGCCGGTCACGCTGAGGCTGGCGCGACGGGCCGCCTCGACGCTGCTCCCCAGGGCGTAGACCCGCCGCCCGTACGCCGTGCGGCGCAGCACGATGTCGAGGCCGGCCACCGTGACCAGGAAGATCAGCAGGGCCAGCGGCAGGCCCTGGAACTGGTTCAGCACATAGGCGGAGCCGAACGCGATCACCGCCACCGCTCCCGTCCGCACCCCGATCGTGCGCAGCGGCCGGTGCGGCATGCCGACGGCCCTGCGCCGCCGCCGGTTCAGGTAGGCGGCGAGGAAGACCAGCGCCGTGGCGAGGGCCGCCACCGCGTAGGCGACGCCGGCATTGGTGAAGTAGTAGCCGGTGAGGTGGGCGACGAGCCCGTTCTCGTCCAGGTTGACGGTGCCGCTGGTGCCGAGGATGGCGAGCATGAGCCCGTTCCAGGTGAGCAGCCCGGCGAGGGTGACCACGAAGGCAGGCACCCGGGTCCTGGCGATGGAGTACCCCTGGACCGTCCCCGCCACGGTACCCGTCAGCACCGCGGCGATCAGGGCGAGCCATTCCGGCACCCCGTTGTCGACACTGAGCACCGCGAAGACCGCGGCGGCGAACCCGCTGATCGAGCCGACCGACAGGTCGAGCTCCCCGAGCAGCAGCACGAAGACGACGCCGACCGCGATGAAGCCCGTGCCCACGATGTCCACGCTGAGGTTGGACAGGTTGCGGGGCGAGAGGAAGGTGGAGTCCAGGCTCTGGAAGATGATCCAGACCGCGGCGAGGACGAGGGTGACGGGAAGGTAGCCCAGCTCACCGGCGGCCAGCCTGCGCCGCCGGACGGCGGTCCAGTCCGCCACGGCGCCGAGGACGGCCCGCCCGGTACGGCGCCGGCCGTCCTTCGCGGCGGCCGCCGCCGGCTCGGCCCGCGTCTCGTCCGGCATGTCACGCATCCCTTTCACCACTCGGCATCCCGGTGGGCCGGCCGGCGGGGTGTGTTGTCCGTGGCGCCCGTGACGGAGGCGATGATCTGCTCCTGGGAGGTCGTGCTCACGTCGAAGAAGCCGTTGTTGCGGCCGAGCCGCAGCACGGCCGCGCGGTCCGCGAGGGCCTTCACGTCGCCCATGTTGTGACTGATGAGCAGGATCCCCAGGCCGTGGTCGCGGAGCCGGTCCACGAGGTCGAGGACCTCGGTGGTCTGCTCGAATCCCAGCGCCGCGGTCGGTTCGTCGAGCAGGAGGACGCGCGGGTCGCCGAGCAGCGAGCGGGCGATGGCGACGGTCTGCCGCTGCCCGCTGGACAGTGACACCAGGGGACCGCGCAGATCGGGGATGCTCCGGGTCAGGCGCTCCAGCAACTGGGTGCTGCGGCGCTCCATCTCCACCTCGTCGAGCAGGCCGAACCTGCGGATCTCCCGGCCGAGGAAGAGGTTGCCGACCACGTCGAGGTTTCCACACAGCGCCAGGTCCTGGTAGACGGTGGCGATGCCGAGGTCCCGGGCCTCCTGGGGTCGCCGGATGTGCACGGGCCGGCCCTCCCACTCGATGCACCCCCGGTCCGCGGGAGCGACCCCGGAGATCACCTTGACCAGGGTCGACTTGCCGGCCCCGTTGTCGCCGAGCAGGGCGAGGACCTCGCCGGCATGGATCTCCAGCTCGATGTCCTGGAGGACCTCGACGACGCCGAAACGCCTGCACACGCCGTGCAGGGCGAGCAAGGGGGGCGGCAACAGAATCATCTCCTTCGCGGGCCCTGGGGCGGCCGGTCCCGCCGGTCAGGCCAGTCCGGCCTGGCGGCAGTCGCCCGCGAGCGGCGGGGCGCAGATCTGTCCGAGCGTGTACACGCCGTCCTTCACCAAGGTGTTCCTGATGGTGGCAAGGGTCACGGACACCGGGGTGAGCAGCACGGCCGGAACCTCTGCGCCGCTGCGGGTTTTCACCCGCCTGGTGGCCATCGGGTCCAGGCGCTGGTCGCGCGCGGCCGCCACGGCCATGGCACCGCCCGCGGCGGCCTCGGGCCCGAAGGGCTTGTAGACCGTCATGTACTGCTCGCCGCCGACGATGCGCCGTACGGCCGCGAGCTCGGCGTCCTGCCCGGTGACGGGCGGCAACGGACTGACCTTGTCGGCCTTGAGGGCGGCGATGCTGCCGGCGGCGAGGCCGTCGTTGGCGGCGTACACGCCGTCGATGCGGCCGGCGCCCAGGGCGGAGAGGGCGCCGGACATGTTCTGGGCCGCCGCCTGCGTGCTCCACTCGGGCGTGTCGTACTCCTTGGCGATCGTCACCTTCCCCCGGAGCTCGGACAGGGCTCCCTGCTTGAAGGCGAGCGCGTTGGGGTCGCCGGGATCGCCGTTCATCATCACGATCCGGCCCCTGTGCGCCTTGGCGCCCATGGCGGTCAGCAGCGCCTTGCCCTGCAGCCTGCCGACCTCCCGGCCGTCGAAGGAGACGTAACCGGAGATCGGACCCTCGGCGAGGCGGTCGTAGGCGATGACCGGGATGTGCGCGGCGGCCGCTCTGCCCACCGCGGCGGCCATGGCCCTGGCGTCGACGGCCGCCAGCACGATGGCGTCGACCCCGTGGGCGATCGACGCGTCCATCTGCGCCTGCTGGGTGGCCACGTCGCCCTTGGCGTCGGCGTCCTCGATCGTGCAGTCGCGGCACAGCTGCCGGATCCGCTGTTCCAGCAGGGGCCTGTCCCGTCGCTCCCAGCGGGGGGTGGTGGAGTCCGGCAGCAGCACGCCGATCTTCCGCGCGCTCCCCGAGCCGGAGGTGCTCCCGGCGCCCGGCCCGCAGGCGGCGAGGGGCACGACCGTGGAGACCGCGGCCAGGGCGAGGGCGGTGACCCGGACGCGGAAATTCATGCGCGAGGCCTCCCTCCGCCGCGAAGCCGTGCGGCCGCGACCGCGGTGCGGGAGCGTGGCCTCCCGGAGGGAGCCGGGATCCCGCCCCCGACCCGCCCTTACCGGGCAAAAGCGACATACCAGCCACTTCGCCAGTCTGACACCGGCACTGATGGACCGCGAACTCGCACCCCAGGGCGAACGCGCGCCGCGCACCGCACCCCGCACCGCACCGCGAACCCGCACCCGCACCACACCCCGCACCCCGCACCCCGCACCCCACACGGCCGACGCCACGGGGATACATCCACTTTTGCCCCCCTATGAGATTCTGGTACGAGGCGGTATCCAGGGGCGGCAGGTCGGCACCCCCGGTGCGGGACGGGAGGTGGCTGCGGACATGCCTCACCACGGCGGCGCCCGAACCGGACTCCCGCGGCCGGAGACGGCCGGGACCGGCTGCGCGGGCACCGGCTCACCGCCGGGACCCGACACCCCCGAGGACCTCCGCGCTCTGACGTTCGCGGGAGCGGCGCTGGCCGTGCTCTACGTGCCCGACGCGGGTTCCGACGACCTCCGGTCGGTGGACACGGCCGGATGCGCCCCCGCCGAGTACGGGCTCCCGGAGCGCCTGCCCCGATCCGGCGGCTCGCCCGCGGCCCGCGCCTTCCGCACCGCCCACCCCGTGTGGCTGACCCCCACGGCACTCGCCGCCTGTCCCGAGGCCTGGCCGGCGCCGCCGCGGGCCCGTACCTCGCTCGGCGCGTTGCCCGTGGCCGTCGAGGGCGGACGGCTCGGCTGCCTCGTCGTCGTGAGTTCCGGTGAACACGGTTTCGAAGCCGAGCAGCGGCGTTTCCTGGAGCGCTACGCCGACGCGATCGCCGCCGTGCTCCCCGTGGCGGCCGGGGAGGAACCGCCGTCGGCCCCGTTGAGGTCCGCCCTGCGCCGGATGCGCGTCGGCTCCTTCGTCCTGGTTCCGGAGACCGGGGTGATCGACGCGGACGAGACGCTGCGCGAACTGGTCGGCATCAGGCCGGAGGACTTCGACGGCAAGGCCGACTCCCTGCTCGCGCACGCGCTGCCGGAGGACCTGCACGCGCTGATGTCGGTGCTGGAGCCGTCCCCCCAGACGTTCGGCCGCCGCGAACTGGACTTCCGGGTCCGCTGCCCCACCGGCGAGATGCGCTGGCTGAGCCTGACGTGCCGCGTGACGGCGGGCAACGGCGACCGGCCGGAGCAGGTGCTGGGGGTGGTGACGGCGACCTCGGTGCTGCATCGCGGGAGCGACGACGTCTCCCGGATCCAGTGGCTGACCGCCGCACTCGACCAGGCCACCACCGTGCGCGACGTCAGCCATGTGGTGATCACCGCCCTGCGCGAACCGCTGGACGCCGACCGGGTGGCGCTCGCCGAGCTGCACGACGAACGGCTCCAGGTCACCCTGCTCGACCCGCCGCAGGCCGCCGCCTGGCCGCGGACCTGGCGTCCCCAGTGGCGTGCGGAGTGGCCCGACGCGCCGCTCAGCGCCCTGCCCACCCTGCGCACGGCCCTGCGGGACGGCCGTATCGACCTGTGGCCGACGGGCACCGCCCTCGAACCGGGACTCGACGGCGTCGGTCCGGGCGGCCTCGCCGTCCTGCCGCTGCCCGCCAAGGGCCGGGCCGTCGGCCTCTGCCTGATCGGCTGGGACCGGCCGCACGCGTTCGCCCCCGAGGAGCGCTCGCTGCTCACCGCCACCGCCTCGCTGGCCGGCCAGGCCCTCACCCGCGCCCACGCCCACGACGCCGAACAGGAACTCGCGACGATGCTGCAGCGCAGCCTCCTGCCCCGGCGGCTGCCCGAGCTGCCGGGCGGGACCGCCGTCGCCCGCTACCTGCCCGCCCGTCGGGGACTGCAGGTGGGCGGCGACTGGTACGACGTGATCGCCCTCTCCGAGGACCGGGTGGCGCTGGTCATCGGCGACGTGCAGGGCCACAGCGCCGCCGCCGCCACGATCATGGGCCAGATGCGTACCGCGGTCAGGGCGTACGCGGTGGAGGGTCACCCGCCCGACGTGGTCGTCTCGCACGCCAACCGCCTCCTCGTCGGCATGGAGACGGACCTGTTCGCCACCTGCTGCTACGCCGAACTCGACCTGGACGAGGGCGACATCCTGTTCGTCCGGGCCGGGCACGTCGCACCGCTGCTGCGCCGTCCCGACGGCAGCACCGAGGAGGTCGAGGTCGAGGGCGCCCTTCCGCTGGGCATCTCCATGGAGGCGGACTTCCCGATGACCGCGGTGGCGCTGACGCCCGGGATGCTGCTCGCCCTGGTCACCGACGGACTGGTCGAGGCCGCCGATCTGCCCCTCGACGAGGGCATGCGCCGCGCCCGCGCCATCCTTGCCGCGGCCGACCCGTCGGACCCCGGGCGGGTGGCCGACGCCCTGCTCGGTGACCACGGTCGCCGCGAGGACGACGTGGCGCTGCTGTTGCTGCGCTACGACGGCATGAAGACCCGGCCGATCCGGTCGGGCTGGGTGGTGTGGCGGCTGCCCGACGCCGTCATGCACGCCCGCCGCTTCACCTCGCGCACGCTGCGCCGCTGGAAGGTCGAGGAAGCCACCGACGCGGTCCTGCTGGTGGTGTCCGAACTCGTCACCAACGCCCTGGTGCACACGCAGGGTCCGGTCCGTCTGGAACTGACGCTCCGGGGCGCCCGGGTGCGGGTCTGCGTGAGCGACTCCTCTCCGCGGGCGCCGGCGAAACCGGTGATCGTGGACTGGGAGTCGACCGGCGGCCGGGGGCTGCTCCTGGTCGAGGCGGTGTCGGAGTCCTTCGGCACCATGCCGATGGCCGGCGGCAAGCAGGTGTGCAGCGAGATAGCGGTACCGCGTCGTGAACCCGCTCCGGTGGGCGCGGAGCCGGGCACCGAGGACGGGGACCGACCATGACATCGCACAGGCACCACGGGGCGTCCCGTAGGCGGTATGCCGTCGGCGCGCTGGTCGCGGGTCTGCTGGCCCTGTCCCAGACCGCCTGCGGCGTAGGCGGGACGGCCGGCGGAAACGGGACGGCCGGTCCGGACAGCTTCACCGTCGGCCTGCTGCTGCCGAGCCGGGTGGTGCCACGCTGGGAGCACTCCGACAAGCCGCTGATCGAGCAGCGGGTGCGGCAGCTCTGCCCGCACTGCGCCATCGCCTACGCCAACGCCGCCGACGACCCGACGGCCCAGCGGCAGCAGATGGTGGCCATGATCACCAGGGGGGCCCGGGTCATCGTCCTCGGCGCCGCCGACGACAGGGCGCTGCGCTCCACCGTCCAGGAGGCGCACGACGCGGGCATCCCCGTCGTCGCCTACGACAGGCTCGCCGACGGCCCGGTCTCGGGCTACGTGAGCTTCGACGGCCTACAGGTCGGTGCGCTGCAGGGCAAGGCCCTGCTGAAGGCCATGCCCGCCACGGCCGCGGGCCGGACCGTCGTCATGATGAACGGCGACCCGACCAGCGCCAACGCCGCGCTGTTCAAGAAGGGTGCGCTGTCCGCCCTGCGGGGCAAGGTGCGGATCGGCCGCTCCTACGACACCACGGGCTGGAGCCCGGACAACGCCAACGCCAACATGTCCGCGGCCATCTCGGCCCTGGGCCCCGGCCGGATCGACGGCGTCCTGGCCGCCAACGACGCCATCGCCGGGGGCGTCATCTCCGCGCTCAAGAGCGCCCACGTCCAGCACCTGCCCCCGGTCACCGGCCAGGACGCCGACCTCGACGCGGTGCGGCGCATCGTCGGCGGCGAGCAGTCCATGACGGTCTACAAGTCCTTCCGCGCCGAAGCGGAGGCGGCGGGCGCCATGGCCGTCGCCCTGGGCCGCGGCGAGAAACTGCACACCATCGCCACGACGACGACCGACAGCCCCACCACCCGCCACATCCCGACCGTGCTTCTCACCCCGGTAGCCGTGACACCCACCAACATCAAACAGACCCTGGTCAGAGACGGCGTCTACACCATCCCGCAGATCTGCACCCCACCCCTGCGCGCCGCCTGCGCGAAGACAGGCCTGTCGCCCTGACGACAGAGGCCAGGAGACGACAGAGGCCAGAAACGCACCACGGCCGCCATCGACCGGTGAGCATGGCAAGAGCTCAGCAGACCGCGTGGGGCGCGGTCGCCACCGTCACCGTCCTGGCCCTCTCCGCCTGCTCGCCCCAGGGCCGCGCCACGCCCCCGAAAAGAGTCCGCGAACTCGCGAGCAGCGCCGAGGCGTCACAGGCGCGACAGAAGACGGAGAGCCGCCCGCGGGACGTGGTCCGTGCGTACGACGCCCGCACCCCCCTCACCCTCGCCATGGTCGTCGTACGCGACACCTGACGCCCGACAGGAACGCCATCTGGTCTTCACCCGCCCCGACTGCCGTCCGGGTGGCCACCGGGGGCGCCACTGAGCAGGAAAGTGAGGTGGTGGGGGCGTGTTGTAGGCGACCTCCACCAAGCGACCGCGGCCTTTCACCAGCCCGCCCGTGCAGTCCTGGGCCAGCGGCCTCGCGGCCGCGCCGCCGTCAGTTCGAGTCAAGGACCTCGATGCCGCATTTCGCGGCACCGCTCCGTTCGATCCTCGCATCACTGGTGATCAGCGTTGCGGCAAGAGCCTCGGCCAGGGCGACGTACTGGGCATCGTAGGCGCTCAGGTTTCCATGGAGAGCCTGAACGCGATCCCAGAGGAAGAGCGTCTCGTGTCGGACGAGTTGGAGCTGCCGGTAGGCATCGACGGCCCGTGCCACTTCCCGCCCCGTGAGCTTGCCCCCTCTCCTCATGCCGAGGAGTGCGGACTGAATCTCGTAGTCGATGAGCGTGGGCACGGCGACGACATCGGCGGCACCCACCCGGGTACGGACCCCACGGCCGAGCGGGTCGTGGTTGGTGAGGAAGTGCACAAGGGCGGAACAGTCCACGACGACCGTCCCGCTCACCTCCCGGTCCTGGCCTCGTCGATCGCAGCCAGTACGTCCTCCGTACTGACGCTGGCCGTAGTCTCCCGGTTCAGGCGCGCCACCATCTCCGCCAAGGTGGGCTTGGACGTCTCGCGCGCGATGAGATCGAGGAAGTAAGCCTGGAGGGACTTGCCGGCCTGGGCAGCACGGACCTTCAAGGTCTGGATCTGGTCATCCGGGACGTCCCGAATCGTCAGAGCAGTCATGACTGCAGTATAGCGTCAGTGCATGCAAAGTGCAGACATCGAAGACGGATGGTAGCTCCCCGGCTCGCACGCAGCCGGGATCGACGACCGCCGCTTGTTCGACGACAGCCGCCACACCGCCGGAACGATCCGGACTCTCAAGGACGCGATACGTCGCACGGGGGACCGCTTCATGCCCCGCCCGGCCAGTGCGGATCCCGCGCCGGAACCCCCAACTGAGACCAGAACTGAGACCGGCGACAGCCGCGCGGCCCGCGCCCAGCGTCGCCGCCGCATCCACTGAACGAGAAAGCCCAGCTCAGACACTGTCTGGGCTGGGCTTCAGTGGAGCCGCTTTCGGGATTCGAACCCGAGACCTACGCATTACGAGTGCGTTGCTCTGGCCATCTGAGCTAAAGCGGCGCGTCGCCCGCACTATGGTGCGATCAGCGACGTCGGTAAGTCTACACAGTTTCCGGGGGTGCTCCGTACACGCCCCGGAGCGGCGGGCTCCGGGGCCGGTGACAGGGCTATGAGCAGCGCTTTCCCCCTGCCGGCGGGGTGCCGGCCAGGAGGTAGGTGTCGATCGCCGAGTCGATGCAGGAGCTGCCCCGGCCGTAGGCGGTGTGGCCGTCGCCGACGTAGGTGAGGAGGCGGCCCGAGGAGAGCTGGCGGGCCAGGGACCGGGCCCAGGGATAGGGGGTCGCCGGGTCGCGGACGGTGCCGACCACGACGATGGGAGCGGCGCCCTTCGCCTCGATCCGGTGCGGCTCCCCCGTGGCCCCCACCGGCCAGTACGTGCAGTTCAGCGACGCCCACGCTAGGTTCGGGCCGAACACCGGGGACGCCTTCTCGAACTCGGGCAGGGCCTTCTCGACCTGCTCGGGGCCGGTGAACGCGGGCGGCAGGTCGAGGCAGTTCACCGCGGCGTTCGCGGGCATCAGGTTGGAGTAGCGGCCGTCGGCATCCCGCTCGTAGTAGCTGTCGGAGAGCGCCAGCAGGCCCGCGCCGTCGTTGTCCTTCATCGCCGCGCGCAGCGCCTCGCGCAGCTGCTCCCACTCCGCCTGGTCGTACATCGCCGCGATCACGCCGGTCGTCGCGAGGGACTCGGTCAGCTTGCGGCCGTCCGCGTCGCCGGTCGGGACGGGGTGCGCGTCCAGCTTCAGGAAGAACGTCCTGAGGTTGTCCGCGATCCGGGTCGGCGTGCTGCCCTTGGCGCCGAGCGGGCAGTCGGTGCGCTTCGCGCAGTCCCTGGCGAAGGACTGGAAGGCGGTCTCGAACCCCGCCGTCTGCTCCAGGTTGAGCCGGCGCGCGGACAGGGACGGGTCCATCGCGCCGTCCAGGACCATCCGGCCGACCCGCTCCGGGAACAGGCCCGCGTAGGTCGCGCCGAGGAAGGTGCCGTAGGACGCCCCCACGTAGTTCAGCTTCGGGTCGCCGAGCACCGCCCGCAGGATGTCCATGTCCCGTGCCGAGTCGACGGTGGAGACATGGCGCAGCAGCTGCGCCGAGTGCGCTCCACAGGCCTCCGCGAACGTCTTGTACTCCTCGACCAGCCGGTCCGTCTCCTTCTGGTCGTCGGGCGTCATGTCGGTCTCGGTGAACGCGTCCATCTGCCGTCCGTCGAGGCAGGTGACGGGCTCGCTACGGGCGACTCCGCGCGGATCCACGGCGACCATGTCGTAGCGCGCCCGCACCTCGGCGGGGTAGCCGATGCCCGCGTACTGCTGCAGGTAGTCCACCGCCGAGCCGCCGGGCCCGCCCGGGTTGACCAGCAGCGAGCCGAGCGGCTTCGCCCTGCCGGTCGCCTTCTTCCGGGCGACCGCCAGCCGGACGTCACCCGCGCCCGGCCTGGCGTAGTCCAGCGGGGCCCTCATGGTGGCGCACTGAAAGCCGGGAACACCGCACGCGCGCCAGGTGAGCTTCTGGTCGTAGTACGGCGCCAGCGCGGACGGCGTCGACCGGGGCAGGGCGGCCAGCTCGGCGGTGCCGGCCGAGGTCGACGCCGCCGCCGTCGTCGACGCGCTGCCCGAGGAGGAGCAGGCGGAGGCGAGCAGGGCGACGGCCGAGAGCACGGCGGCCGCCACGGCCCGGGCGCGGATCCGGGGTCGAATGGGCCGAATCGCTCGAATCGCTCGAATTGTGGTCCGGCGGGGGATTCGCCTGGTGTGCATCAATCGAGCGTAACCCCGATAAATGATCTCCGTGCCGTGCGTGACGTCTGTGGCTCGAACGGGTGACCCACGTCAACGCCGTGCATCCCCCCGCGTACGTGCGTCCGGCGGCGCCGTGCGGCCCCGAGCGGTGCCGGTGTGGTCCAAGCCGCGCCGTGTGCTGGGTGGTCCGAGCAGCGCCGTGTGGCCCCCGAGCAGCGGGGCGTGGCCTCGGGTGGCGCCGGGCGGGCGTCGTCAGCCCGCTCTGAGCGCCATCGTCATCGCCTCCACCGCCAGCAGAGGCGCCACATTGCGGTCCAAGGCCTCCCGGCAGGCGGCGATCGCCTCGATCCGGCGCAGCGTGGCCTCGGGCGACCCGGCACGGGCCAGCCGCTCCAGGGCGTCCTCGGCGTCCGCGTTGGCGATCGCGACTCTGGAGCCCAGCTGCAGAGCGAGGACGTCGCGGTAGAAGCCGGTGAGGTCGGTGAGGGCGACGTCGAGACTGTCCCGCTGGGTCCTGGTGCGGCGGCGCTTCTGCATGTCCTCCAGGTCCTTCATCACGCCCGCCGTGCCGCGTGGCAGCCGGCCGCCCTGGGCCGCGCCGAGCGCCGCCTTCAGCTCCTCCGTCTCCTTGCCGTCCATCTCCTCCGCGAGCTGCTTGGCGTCCTCCGCCGCCGAGTCCACCAGCTCCTGGGCCGCCTTCAGGCACGCGCCGATCTCGTCCAGCCGCAGCGGCAGCTTCAGCACGGCCGCGCGGCGCTCGCGGGCGGCCGGGTCGGTGGCCAGCCGGCGGGCCCGGTCGACGTGTCCCTGGGTGGCGCGGGCGGCGGCCGCGGCGACCTGGGGCTCGATGCCGTCGCGCCGGACGAGCATGTCGGCGACCGCCTCCACCGAGGGCGTGCGCAGGTTCAGGTGACGGCAGCGGGAGCGGATCGTGGGCAGCACGTCCTCCAGGGAGGGGGCGCAGAGCAGCCAGACCGTGCGGGGGGCGGGCTCCTCGACGGCCTTGAGGACGGCGTTGGCCGACTTCTCGTTCAGCCGCTCGGCGTCCTCGACCAGGATGATCTGCCAGCGGCCGGTCGCCGGGGAGGTGTACGACTTGCGGACCGTGTCGCGCATGTCCTTGACCAGGATCTCGGCGCCGACGGCCGCGACCGAGGTGACATCCGCGTGGGTGCCGACCAGCGCGGTGTGGCAGCCGTCGCAGAACCCGCAGCCGGGGACGCCGCCCAGGGCGCGGTCGGGGCTCACGCACTGGAGGGCGGCGGCGAAGGCCCGCGCCGTCTGGTTGCGGCCGGCGCCGGGCGGGCCGGTGAACAGCCAGGCATGGGTCATCTTCGACGACTCCGGCAGCGGCTGGTCGGCCGCAGCGGCGGTGACGAGCGCGTCGGCGTCCCGGGCGGCGGCGGTGAGCACCTCGCTCACCCGCTCCTGTCCGACGAGGTCGTCCCACACGCTCATGGGTCACGCCGCCCTTCCGTCATACGTACCGGTCCGGATTCCAGCGGCTTCCGAGGTCCCGGTTCCGTGGTCCGGACTCCATTGTGCGGGTCCCCACTGACAGGCCCACTGACAGGCCCACCGACAACAGGGGCGACGCCGGGCGGCGCCCCGACCCGCACCGCCCCGCACAGCGGGCTCAGCCGCGTCGACCACGGCCCCGGCGGCCCCGCTCTTCGTCGTGCTCCGGCTCCTCGTACGACCCCAGCAGCTCGTCCGCCAGCGACGGCAGGTCGTCCAGCGGGGTCTCCTCGGCCCAGTCGGGACGCGGACGCCGACGGGGGGCCGGGGCGTCGGGGTCGACCTGCGGCAGCTCGCGGGTGCGGTCGTCGGAGCCGTCGGGATTCCCGCCGACCCGCTCCGACCGCTCGGCCGTCCCAGTCCTCTCGGTCCTCTCGGTCCTCTCGGTCCTCTCGGTCCTGTCCGTCCTCTCGGCCCGGTCGTCGCGCTCGTCCCGGAAGAAGCCGGACGGCATCCGGTCCGCCGGGGCGTCGGCGGCAGGTCCGGCGCCGTCGCGCACGGGCGGCAGTACCGCGGTCTCGTCGGCCGCGCCGGACGGCATCTGCGGCAGCACGGCCGTCTCGTCGGCCGCGCCCACGGGAGGCAGCACCGCCGTCTCGTCCGCCGCGCCCGGTGTCACCGGCGGCAGCACCGCCGTCTCGTCCGCCGCCCCCGCGGGCCGCACCGGCGGCTGCGGCAGCTGGGCCGTCACCTCGGAGTCGGACTCCGGGGGCGCGGGCGGGTGCTCGTCCCGCACCGGGCGCAGGACCTTCGTCTCGTCGTCCCGGTCCGCGGGCCGCACCACCGGCGTCGGCATGGTCGTCGCCTCCGGCGTGACTCCCGGAGCGGTCGGCTGCCGGGCGGCGGACTGGCGGGCCGCCACGTCGGCCGCTGCCGCCGCCTCCGCCGCGGCGCGCCGTGCCTGCTCGGCCTTGAGCAGCGCCTCCTCGGCCTTGCGCTGCTTCTCCAGGCGCAGTTCCTCGGCCTCGGCACGCAGCCGGGCCTCTTCCTCGGCCCGCTTGCGGCGCTGTTCCTCCTCGGCCTTGCGGCGGGCCTCGGCCTCCGCGCGGGCCTTCTCCTCGGCGAGCAGCCGGGCCTGTTCCTCCTCGGCCCGCCTCCGCGCCTCCTCGGCCCGCAGCCGGGCCTCCTCCGCCTGCCGTTCGGCCTCGCGGCGCTGCGCCTCCTCCAGCTCGCGGCGCTTGCGCTCCTCCTCCTCGGCACGCAGCTTGGCGAGCTGTTCCTGGCGCTCGCGCTCCAGGCGCTCCTCCTCGGCCTTGCGGGCCGCCTCTTCCTCGGCCTTGCGGCGGGCCTCCTCCTCGGCCTTCCGGCGCGCCTCCTCGGCGGCCTTGATCTCGGCCTCGGACAGCGGCAGCACGGTGTCGAGCCGGGCCCGGATCACGGTGGTGACCGACTCGGGCTCCTGGCCGGCGTCGACCACCAGGTAGCGGCCGGGGTCGGCGGCGGCCAGCGTCAGGAAACCGGCCCGCACGCGCGCGTGGAACTCGGCGGGCTCCGACTCCAGCCGGTCGGGTGCCTCGGTGAACCGCTCGCGGGCGGTCTCCGGCTCCACGTCCAGCAGGACGGTCAGGTGCGGGACGAGTCCGGCGGTCGCCCAGCGGTTGATGCGGGCCACCTCGGTCGGGGACAGGTCGCGGCCCGCGCCCTGGTAGGCGACGGAGGAGTCGATGTACCGGTCGGAGATGACGACCGCACCGCGCTCCAGGGCGGGCCGGACGACCGTGTCGACGTGCTCCGCGCGGTCGGCCGCGTACAGCAGCGCCTCCGCGCGGTGCGACAGACCGGCGGACGACACGTCGAGGAGGATCGAGCGCAGCCGCTTGCCGACCGGGGTGGCGCCCGGCTCGCGGGTGAGGACGACCTCGTGGCCCTTTCCGCGGATCCACTCCGCGAGCGCCTCGGCCTGGGTGGACTTGCCGGCGCCGTCACCGCCTTCCAGGGCGATGAAGAAGCCGTTGGCCGTGGGCATCTCCGCCGGGTCGTCGCCGCCGAGCAGCGCGTCCCGCAGGTCGTGGCGGAGCGGTACGCCCGCGCGGTCGTCGACCTTGGCGAGCACCAGGGCGGCGACCGGCAGCAGCAGCGCGCCGACCAGCATCAGCGTGAAGGCGGCGCCGCCGTGCGCGAACACGAACTTGCCGTTCTCCAGCCGGTGCGGCCCGATCAGCGCGGCCACCAGGGGCGCGATCAGCGCGCCGAGCGCTATGGCGACCCGGACCACCGCGTGCAGGTGCTCGGTGGTCCGCGCCCGGCGGGAGTCCTCGGTCTCCTGGTCGAGCAGGGTGTGCCCGGTGTTGGCGGCCACGCCCGCGCCGATGCCGGCCAGCGTGACGATCAGCAGCACCGTGGTGACGTCCGGGACCAGACCCGCGGCCAGCAGCGCGAGGCCGGTGAAGGCGATCGCCAGGAACAGCAGGCGCCGGCGGGAGAGGGTCGGGAGCAGCGAGGGCGCCGTGCGGATGCCGAGGGCGACCCCTCCGGTCAGGCCGAGCACCAGCAGGCCGTACAGCACCGGGCCGCCGCCCAGGTCCCTGGCGTGCAGCACGGAGACGGCGACGGCGGCGGAGATCGCCCCGGCGACGGCGGCGCAGGCCAGCACGAGGAGCGGGACGGCGCCGGTGCGGCCGGTGTCGGGGCCCGCGGCGGTCCTCGGACGGCGCAGGCCCTCCAGCGGGGAGCGCGCGCGGGAGGTGCGGGTGCCGGGCACCTCCAGGTAGACCAGCACCGAGAGGGAGGCGGCGAACAGGCCCGCCGCCACGTACGAGCCGAGGGCCGCCTGGTGCTGGGCGAACCAGGCGATGCCCGTGCCCAGCAGGTTGTTGACCAGCGACGCGACGACCAGGGCGGCGGCCGCGAGCGGGACCGTCAGGAAGGTCGTCCGCAGCGACAGCCGGCGCAGGGCGTCCAGGTGGTCGGGCAGCGGCCGTACCGTGGCGCCCTCCGGGGGCGGGGCGGGCAGCAGCGCGGGGGCCGCGCTCTCCCGGCAGACGGTCCACAGGCGCTCGGCGACTCCGGTGACGAAGGCCGTCACCAGGAGGAGCGTCAGGGCGTTCGCCGGGGTCCAGTCGATCCACAGAGGCGCGATGATCAGCAGGACGGTGCGCAGGCCGTCGGCTCCGACCATGGTCCACCGGCGGTCGAGCGGGCCGTCCTGCGCGGTCAGCGCGGTGAGCGGGCCCAGCAGGACGGCGCCGAAGAGCAGAGTGGCCAGAACTCGTACCCCGAAGACGATCGTCACCGCGAGGGCCGCACCGCGGTAGCCGCCGCCGAGGGAGCCCTGGGCGACCGCCGCCTGGAGCGTGAGCACGACAAGCACCAGCAAGGCCAGGCTGTCGCCGATCCCGCTCACGAGCTGGGCGCTCCACAACCGCCTCAGCTCTGGTCGGCGCAGCAGCGAGCGGACGGCGCGCTCGCGGGAATCCGCTACCAGCGCGTCGTCCGGGTCTGTCTGGGGGGCCGTTGGCTGCTCGGCTCGCGTCATGCTTTCAGCCTATCGGCAGCCGCCGACAGCCTGCGGCGACCGTCCACAGGTACACCCGGCCCGACACCAAGTTGATGCCGGGGCGTACACAATGCGAAGCCGATGTGAGGACGAGCGGGCGCCGTGACGGAGCGATCGGCCCGACGGCCGGCGCCTGCGCACCGGCCTGCACGATCAGCCCACGCCCGATCTACCCACCCCCAGTCAGCCCGCGCACGAGCGGCCCGTGCACGGTCAACCCGCACCGGTCTGCCCCGCACGATGAGCCCGTGCACGAACAGCTCTGCACGAGCGGCACCCGCACGAGCGGGCCCGCGGGTCAGTCCTCCGTGGTCGTCGTCCGGGAGGCCGTCGCCTTCTTGGCGGCCGCCGTCTTCGCCGTGGCCGTCGCCTTCTTCGCGGTCGTCGTCTTCTTCGCGGCGGTCTTCTTGGCCGCCGTCTTCTTCGCCGGTGCGGCCTTCTTGGCGGCCGCCGTCTTCTTCGCGGGCGCCTTCTTCGCCGTCTTCTTGGCGGGCGCCTTGGCCCGCTTCTCGGCGAGCAGCTCGTAGCCGCGCTCAGGGGTGATCGTCTCGACGCTGTCGCCGGAGCGCAGGGTCGCGTTGGTCTCCCCGTCGGTGACGTACGGCCCGAAGCGGCCGTCCTTGACCACGACCGGCTTCTCGCTGACCGGGTCGGTGCCGAGCTCCTTCAGCGGCGGCTTGGCGGCGGCCCGGCCGCGCTGCTTGGGCTGGGAGTAGATCTGCAGCGCCTCTTCGAGGGTGATCGTGAAGAGCTGGTCCTCGGAGGTGAGCGAGCGCGAGTCCGTGCCCTTCTTCAGGTACGGCCCGTAGCGCCCGTTCTGCGCGGTGATCTCCTGGCCCTCGGCGTCGGTGCCGACGACGCGCGGCAGCGACATCAGCCTGAGCGCGTCCTCCAGCGTGACCGTGTCGAGGGACATGGACTTGAAGAGCGAGGCCGTGCGCGGCTTGACCGCGTTCTTGCCGGTCTTCGGGGTGCCCTCGGGCAGCACCTCGGTGACGTACGGGCCGTAGCGGCCGTCACGGGCGATGATCTGGTGGCCCGTCTCCGGGTCGGCTCCCAGCTCGAAGTCGCCGCTCGGCTTGGCGAGCAGCTCCTCCGCGAGCTCGACGGAGAGCTCGTCGGGGGCCAGGTCCTCCGGCACGTCCGCCCGCTGGTGGCCCTCGGCGTCCTTCTCGCCGCGCTCGACGTACGGGCCGTAGCGGCCGACGCGCAGCACGATGCCGTTGCCCACGGGGAACGACGACACCTCGCGCGCGTCGATCGCGCCCAGGTCGGTGACCAGTTCCTTCAGGCCGCCGAGGTGGTCGCCGTCGCCGTTGCCGGCGTCGGCCGCGCCGCCGGGGGCCGTGCCCTCGCCGCCCTCGCCGAAGTAGAAGCGCCTCAGCCACGGCACCGCCTGCGCCTGGCCGGCGGCGATGCGGTCGAGGTCGTCCTCCATCTTGGCGGTGAAGTCGTAGTCGACCAGCCGGCCGAAGTGCTTCTCCAACAGGTTGACCACGGCGAAGGACAGGAAGGACGGCACGAGGGCCGTGCCCTTCTTGAAGACGTAGCCGCGGTCGAGGATCGTGCCGATGATCGACGCGTACGTCGACGGGCGGCCGATCTCGCGCTCTTCCAGCTCCTTGACCAGCGAGGCCTCGGTGTAACGGGCCGGGGGCTTGGTGGCGTGCCCGTCGACCGTGATCTCCTCGGCGCTGAGCGCGTCGCCCTCGGCGACCTGGGGCAGCCGGCGCTCACGGTCGTCCAGCTCGGCGTTCGGGTCGTCGGCGCCCTCCACGTAGGCCTTGAGGAAGCCGTGGAAGGTGATCGTCTTGCCGGAGGCGCTGAACTCGACGTCCCGGCCGTCGGCCGCGGTGCCGGCGATCTTGACGGTGACGGAGTCGCCGGTCGCGTCCTTCATCTGGGAGGCGACGGTCCGCTTCCAGATCAGCTCGTAGAGCTTGAACTGGTCGCCGGTCAGGCCGGTCTCGGCGGGCGTGCGGAAACGATCACCCGACGGGCGGATCGCCTCGTGCGCCTCCTGCGCGTTCTTGACCTTCGCGGCGTACGTCCGCGGGGCCGAGGGCAGGTAGTCGGCGCCGTACAGCTGGGTCACCTGGGCGCGGGCGGCCGCGATCGCGGTGTCGCTCAGCGTCGTGGAGTCCGTACGCATGTACGTGATGTAGCCGTTCTCGTACAGCTTCTGAGCCACCTGCATGGTGGCCTTCGCGCCGAAGCCGAGCTTGCGCGAGGCCTCCTGCTGGAGGGTCGTCGTACGGAACGGGGCGTAGGGCGAGCGGCGGTACGGCTTGGACTCGACCGAGCGGACCGAGAAGCGGGTGTTCTCCAGCGCGGCGGCGAGCGCGCGGGCGTTCGCCTCGTCGAGGTGGAGGGTGTTCGCGGTCTTCAGCCGGCCGAGCGAGTCGAAGTCACGGCCCTGGGCGACGCGCTTGCCGTCGACGGCCTGGAGCCGGGCGACCAGCGACGACGGGTCGCTCGGGTCGCCTGCCCGGCCGGTCCCGAAGGTGCCGGTCAGGTCCCAGTACTCGGCGGACCGGAACGCGATGCGCTCGCGCTCCCGCTCCACCACGAGCCGGGTCGCCACGGACTGGACACGGCCGGCCGACAGGCGCGGCATGACCTTCTTCCACAGGACCGGCGAGACCTCGTAGCCGTAGAGGCGGTCGAGGATGCGGCGGGTCTCCTGGGCGTCGACGAGCCTCTGGTTGAGCTGGCGCGGGTTGGCCACGGCGGCCTGGATCGCGGACTTGGTGATCTCGTGGAAGACCATCCGCTTGACCGGGACCTTGGGCTTGAGCACCTCCTGGAGGTGCCAGGCGATCGCCTCGCCCTCGCGGTCCTCGTCGGTGGCCAGGTAGAGCTCGTCGGAGTCCTTCAGCAGGTCCTTGAGCTTCTTGACCTGGGCCCGCTTGTCGGCGTTGACGACATAGATCGGCTCGAAGTCGTGCTCGACGTCCACGCCGAGGCGGCGGACCTCGCCGGTGTACTTCTCCGGCACCTCCGCGGCGCCGTTGGGAAGGTCACGGATGTGCCCGACGCTCGCTTCGACGACGTATCCGGGGCCCAGATAGCCCTTGATCGTCTTCGCCTTGGCAGGCGACTCGACGATGACGAGTCGGCGGCCGCCCTGTGCGGTCTCGCTGGTCGGGGACAACTTCGCTCTTCTCTCCGGTCGACGCTGGGGCCTCCCCAGGCCTTGCTCCCGGGGTCGTGGCACGGGCAGGGGCGCCCGTTCACTTGGTGACGCTGCGGAGTGTGACGGTACATCCCGCCCCCGTGTCAAACGGGAAAAGCTCACAACGGCCACTCGAACGGTAACCCGACTACCGCCATTCCTGCCGCCCGGAGTCCCCGGTCGCTCTACCGGCCCTGTCCGGAGCGTAACGCTCCGATCACCGGCGGAACGCCTTCAGAGGCGGGTCAGACAGTACGCCGCTAGGCCCAGCGAGATCACCGCGGCGAGGCCCGCGAGGGTCGCGGATGCGACCTGACTCACACCCTGGGCGACGGGTTCGCCGTGCCGGACCCGGGTGCCGGTCCACACCAGCAGCGCGGCTCCGAACAGGGCGAACACCACCCCCGCGAAGATCGCCGGTCCGCTCTCCATGGCCCGCGCGCCCCTTCCCTGCCGCCCGTGACTGCCCAGCGCCCGGAGACTGGCACGCGCGGGCGGCGGACGGGCGGCCGTGGGGCGACATCGAGGTGAACGAGCGACCGCCGGATCCTCGAACATCAGATCGACGAAAAAATGGCGCCGAGCGCGGAGGAGAGCGCGGGGCGGCGAGGGAACGGCGATCGGACACTGGCGCGAACGTTGCGGCCAGATTTTCCGGCCTTTTTCTCCCCGCGGGCCCGGCACCCTCCTCCCCGGCACCCGGCGGAGGCCATCCCGGGCCGGCCGACCGGCCCACCGGTCGACCGGGCCTGGACGCCTTCAGGCAGTCCGTCAGACCGCAGGTTCCAGGAAGCCCTGCTCCACCAGCAGCCGGATCTGCGCCGGCGTGCGGTCGCGCAGCAACACCGGGTCCTCCCCCATCAGTTGCGCGATGGCGTCCAGAATCCGCCCCGCGCTCAGCGTGCCGTCGCACACCCCTGCGAACCCGGCGCCCACCGTGTCCACCTTGGTCGCGCGGCGCATCCCGCGGTGCTGGCGCAGCACCACGTGCTCCGGGTCCTCGGCGCCGGGCAGCCCGACCTGCTCCTGGACCACCTCGACGGCGAGTCGGAAGCGGCCTTCGAGGAGGTCGGCGTCGTCGTGGTCACGGAGGTAGTCGAGGCGGTCGAAGTGGGCGCGGATCGTGTCGCCGAGCGGCTGTTCGATCGGATGCGGCCACTCCTCCACGGTGATCGAGGGCACGGCGGCGGCCGTCCTCCGCAGCGTGATCCAGCCGAATCCCACCCCCTTCACCTTGCGCGCCTCGAACTCGTCGAGCCACGCGTCGTACCGCGCCTGGTACTCCGCCGGGTCCCCGCGGTGGTCGCCGGAGTCCCTGAGCCACAGCTCGGCGTACTGGTTGACGTCCTGCACCTCGCGCTGCACGATCCACGCGTCGCAGCCGCGCGGCACCCACGACCTCACCCTGTCCTGCCAGTCCTCCCCCGCGACGTGCTGCCAGTTGGCGAGGAACTGCGCGAACCCGCCCTCGGCCAGCCGCTCCCCGGCCTGTTGAACGAGCGAGCGGCACAGATCGTCCCCGCTCATCCCGCCGTCCCGGTAGGTGAGGCGGGCGCCGGGCGAGATCACGAAGGGCGGGTTGGACACGATGAGGTCGTACGTCTCACCGTCCCTGACCGGCTCGAAGAGCGAGCCCTCCCGCAGGTCGGCCGCGGGCGCGCCGGAGAGCGCCAGGGTGAGCGCGGTGATGTGCAGGGCGCGCGGGTTGAGGTCGGTCGCGGTCACGCGCGTGGCGTGCTGGGCGGCGTGCAGTGCCTGGATCCCGGAGCCGGTGCCGAGGTCGAGTGCGCTGGCGACGGGCGTACGGACGGTGATGCCGACGAGTGTCGTGGACGCGCCGCCGACCCCGAGAACGACCTCCTCGTGGCGCCGGCCGATGCCGCCGGCGCCGCCGACGGCGCACCCGAGGTCGGACACGATGAACCAGTCCTCGCCGTCGGACCCGCCGTACGGCCGTACGTCCACGGTGGCCGCGACCTCGTCGCCGCCCACGCGGGTCAGCCAGCGGCTGTCCAGGAGGTCGCCTACGGGCAGGAAGTCCGCCACGCGCGCGTGCGGCACGGGCTGCTGGAGCAGGAACAGCCGGACGAGCGTCTCCAGGGGCGTGTCGCCACGGGTCGCCCGGAGCGCGGGCACCGTCTCGCTGCGGGCCAGCGCCGCGTACGCGGGGGCACCGAGCAGGTCGAGCAGCCCGTCGGCGGTGAAGGAGGCGCCCAGCAGGGCCGTGCGCAGCCGGGCGGCGACGTCGGGGCGGTCGGAGGCGGGCAGGGTGGTGAGGCCGGAGTCAGTCACGCCCTCCATTGTGGCCCGCACCCACCGGCCCGACCCGCGCCTCGCGGATCCGGCTCACACCACCCCACCGGGCCGCGCCCCGCGGACCCGGCCCGCACCCCCGCAGCCGACCCGCGCCCCGCGGACCCGGCTCACACCCCCGGGCGGGCCGCGCCCCGCGCGTCCTCCGACGCAGCCGGAGCCGCAGCCGGTGGTCGCCCGGCCTCCGCCTCAGCCCGCGGTCGACGAGGTCGCGGACGCCGTCGCGGAGGATGCCGGCTCCGACGCCGGGGACGACGCCGTCGCCGACGTCGACGCGGAGACCTTCTTGCAGCTGGCCTGTTCGGCGATCGCGTCCTTGACCTCGCCCTGCTCCAGGGCGTTCAGCGCCGCGGTACCGCTCTTGCTCTGCGTCTCCAGCTGAGTCGTCTGGGAGGCGATGCCCTGCAGACCGGAGGCGAACTTCGCCTGGTCCTTGGTGTCGAGCGCGTCGACCTTCTTCTTCAGGTCGGCGTAGGACGCGGAGAGGCTGTTGAGGGTCGTCACGACGTCCTGCTGGCGCTTGGCGCCCTCGTCGACCCCGGGGGGCGCGCCGGCGCCGTTGATGGCGGAGGCGAGCGCCTTGTAGGCGTCGGACATGTCCTGGAAGGCCTTGGAGTCGGTCTTCTGGATGGTCGCGGGCGAGCTCGTGGTGTCCGAGACCGCCGTGGAGATCGCCTCGTTCGCCGCCTTGATCTTCGCGTCCTGCGCGGGCACCGCGTCGCAGACGGTCTTGGCCCAGGCGATCAGCTTCGGGTCGGTGCCCTTGTTGCTGCTGCTGCACCCGGACAGTGCCACCACCAGTACCGCACTGCCGGACAGTGCGGCCGCGAGCTTCTTGTTCACCGGATCGGTCCCTTCCATGGCTCTCGGCCCCCGGAATCTACACGGCGGACGGACAGCACCCCCATGGAGAGCACCCATTAAGTATGCTTTTAGTTAAATTTGCACCAGGGAGAGAAGGCTCACGACGAGACGACGCGCGCAGACGCGCACAACCGGGACCCGGGCGCACTCCGGCGCGCGGAGCACGACGGCGGCGTTCCGGGCAGGGGCGAACTCCCTGGACACGCGGAGCGGGCGGACGGCGTGTCAGCACACGCCGTCCGCCCGCTCGTTGACCGGTCCCCCGCGTGAGGGCTCCGGCGGGTGTTGCAGGACCGCCTACGAAACCACCGCGGGATCCGCCGGATTGGCCACGCGTTCGGCACTGTCCTCGTCGTCGCCGACGGCGATTCCGCGCCGCTTGGAGACGTACACCGCGCCGACGATCACGACCAGCGCGAGGACCGCGATCAGGATCCGGATGCCGATGCTCTTGTCATGCCCGTAGGAGAACTTGATCACCGCGGGGGCGATGAGCAGGGAGACCAGGTTCATGACCTTGAGCAGCGGGTTGATCGCGGGGCCCGCGGTGTCCTTGAAGGGGTCGCCGACCGTGTCGCCGATGACCGTGGCGGCGTGGGCCTCGCTGCCCTTGCCGCCGTGGTGGCCGTCCTCGACGAGCTTCTTGGCGTTGTCCCAGGCGCCACCGGAGTTGGCCAGGAAGACGGCCATCAGGGTGC
The DNA here is from genome assembly GCF_040680735.1 of Streptomyces sp. NPDC051987. Taxonomy (NCBI): domain Bacteria; kingdom Bacillati; phylum Actinomycetota; class Actinomycetes; order Kitasatosporales; family Streptomycetaceae; genus Streptomyces; species Streptomyces sp. NPDC051987. Next base: position 37,599 of record NZ_JBFAXI010000041.1, read on the forward strand.
CCGCGCCGATCGCGCCCGCGAGGTAGGAGCCGAGGGCGCCGACGCCGAGCGTGAACCCGATGAAGATGGGCGCCATCACGGCGAGCAGTCCCGGCGTGGCCAGCTCGCGCAGGGCGTCCTTGGTGCAGATGTCGACGACCTTGCCGTACTCGGGCGTCTCCGTGTAGTCCATGATCCCGGGGTGCTCGCGGAACTGCCGCCGCACCTCGAAGACCACCGAACCCGCCGACCGCGACACGGCGTTGATGGCGAGTCCGGAGAAGAGGAAGACGACCGCCGCGCCGGCGATGAGGCCGACCAGGTTGTTGGGCTGCGAGATGTCGAGGGACAGGGTCAACGGCGAGCCCGGTCCGCTCAGTTTCGCGCCCACGTCCTGCACGTTCGTGGTGATCGCGTCCCGGTACGACCCGAAGAGCGCCGACGCCGCGAGGACGGCGGTGGCGATCGCGATGCCCTTGGTGATGGCCTTGGTCGTGTTGCCGACGGCGTCCAGGTTGGTGAGCACCTGGGCGCCCGCCCCCTCGACGTCGCCGGACATCTCCGCGATGCCCTGGGCGTTGTCGGAGACCGGCCCGAAGGTGTCCATGGCGACGATGACGCCGACCGTGGTGAGCAGGCCGGTGCCGGCCAGCGCCACCGCGAACAGCGCGAGCATGATCGACGTACCGCCGAGCAGGAACGCGCCGTAGACGCCGAGGCCGATCAGCAGGGCGGTGTAGACGGCCGATTCCAGGCCGACCGAGATGCCGGCGAGGACGACGGTGGCCGGGCCGGTGAGCGAGGTCTTGCCGATGTCCATGACGGGACGCCGGTTGGTCTCGGTGAAGTAGCCGGTCAGCTGCTGGATGACCGCCGCGAGCAGGATGCCGATCGCCACCGCGACGAGCGCGAGGATCCGCGGGTCGCCGTCCTTGGCCCGGATGGCCGCGTCGGTGACGCCGTGCAGGTCGGAGTACGTCCCCGGCAGGTAGACGAAGACCGCGATCGCGACCAGCACCAGCGAGATCACCGCGGAGATGAAGAAGCCGCGGTTGATGGCGCTCATGCCGCTGCGGTCGCTGCGGCGCGGGGCGACCGCGAAGATGCCGATCATCGCGGTGAGCACGCCGATGGCCGGTACCAGGAGCGGGAAGGCCAGTCCGGAGTTGCCGAAGGCCGCCTTGCCGAGGATCAGCGCGGCGACCAGGGTCACGGCGTACGACTCGAAGAGGTCGGCCGCCATGCCCGCGCAGTCGCCGACGTTGTCGCCCACGTTGTCGGCGATGGTCGCGGCATTGCGCGGGTCGTCCTCCGGAATGCCCTGCTCGACCTTGCCGACGAGGTCGGCGCCGACGTCGGCCGCCTTGGTGAAGATGCCGCCGCCGACACGCATGAACATGGCGATCAGGGCGGCGCCGAGGCCGAAGCCCTCGAGCACCTTCGGCGCGTCGGCCGCGTACACCAGCACCACGCAGGAGGCGCCGAGCAGGCCGAGCCCCACCGTGAACATGCCGACGACGCCGCCCGTGCGGAAAGCGATCTTCATGGCCTTGTGCGAGACGGCGGTGAGATCCTTTTCCGGTTCGCCTTCCGCCGGAGTGGCTTCGCGGGCCGCCGCGGCGACCCGCACATTGCTGCGCACGGCGAGCCACATGCCGATATAACCCGTGGTCGCCGAGAAGGCCGCTCCGATCAGGAAGAAGATCGACCGGCCGGCGCGCTGATTCCAGTCGTCCGCGGGCAGCAGCAGGAGCAGGAAGAACACCACGACGGCGAATACGCCGAGGGTGCGCAACTGCCGGCCCAGATAGGCGTTGGCGCCTTCCTGGACCGCCGCCGCGATCTTCTTCATGCTGTCGGTGCCCTCGCCCGCCGCGAGCACCTGGCGCACCAGGATCCACGCGACCACGAGCGCGGCCAGCGCCACGGCGGCGATGACCGCCACCAGGACCCGGTTGTCGTCGGTCAGGACTGCGGCCGCGATGGTTGTGGGATGGCCAAACTGATGAGGGGTAGAAAGCCCCGCCATTCGTCCTCCTTGACGCTTGGGCTGAGCTCAAGATGTGGACGGATTCTAGGTACCCGCGAGTGATCTAAACAGGGGACGGTAAACGGAATTGGCCTTCTCGTGCCTCTTCAGCAAATGATCGAGGTCAACCGACGAACCCGAAAGCGGTAACGCCCTAAAAGCATTGACGGCGGCGTTTACTTGATCGAATTATCACCTGATTGATCGTGAAGGAATTCACTAAATCCATCGCACGAGATCACAGTACGACCGGTCGCGGGTGGCGCGCACATGCCGAAGGGCCCTACTCGGTAGGGCCCTTCGGTACACGGTCGCGTGCGGCGGCAGGGGGAAGCTCCCCCAGCGGAAGCTCAGGTGAGCGCGACCCCCGGCGGGGTCGTCGGCCAGGTCATGCGGATCAGCCCGCCGTGCTCCCCGGCGGTGACCTCCACGTCGTCGACGAGGCCGCTGATGACCGCGAGGCCCATCTCGTCCTCCTCGGTCTCCACGTTGGCGTCGGCGGCGCCGGACGCCCGGTCACCGGGAACGGAACGGGGTGCCTCGTCGCCGACCTCGATGGAGAACTGTTTCTCCTCTTCGACCAGCGCCACCCGCACCGGCTCGGTGATGCCGGCCGCCTGGTGCAGACCCACGGCACGGGAGCAGGCCTCGCCGACGGCCAGCCGGACCTCGTCCAGGACGGCCTCGTCCACTCCGGCCCTGCGAGCCACCGCCGCCGCCACCAGTCGGGCGGTGCGGACGTGCTCGGGCAGCGCGCTGAAGCGGAGTTCAACGGTGGCCATACGTCCCCCTCGGAACTACGGGCGTGCGGTAGGGGGCCGGGCCGCCGATGCACCCGGACCCCCGCTGAAGTGCGTCCGCCGCGGGCCGCGGCCCGTGAACGGCTGCCGAATCGGGCACGCGGGCCCGAACGGGCGGGGGCGGCACGGGCGCCCGTACGGCGCGTACGAGCCCGTGCCGAGGGCCGACCGGACGGCGCGGACCGATGGCGGTCCGGGTACGTCGGCCGGCCCCGGGGTCAGTCGGTGGCCGCCACCGCTTCCTCGACCGAGGTGTGGATCGGGAACACCTTGGTGAGGCCGGTGATACGGAAGATCTTCAGAATGCGCTCCTGGTTGCAGACCAGGCGCAGCGAGCCCTCATGGGCACGCACACGCTTCAGACCGCCGACCAGTACGCCGAGCCCGGTGGAGTCGAGGAAGTCCACGCCCTCCATGTCGACGACGAGGTGGAAATTCCCGTCGTTCACCAGCTCGACCAGCTGCTCGCGCAGCTTGGGCGCGGTATATACGTCGATTTCGCCACCGACCTCGACGACCGTACGATCGCCGACTGTACGGGTCGACAGGGACAGGTCCACGGATCCTCCAGCACCTTGCTATCGAGCGGTCGCCCCTTGGGACTCGGCCTGCGGCCCCCGGGACGGTTCGCCAGCCGCGATGGCATTCAATCACTTACCGGCAGGCGTGCACGACGCCTTGGCCCCATTGTCCGTCATGCCAGTGACACACTCGTCCCCGATGGCCATAAATCACCGATCCGATCGACCACCGGTTTCGGCCGCCCCCGGGTTCTCTCCGGGCACGGTCCTGGACCGGCTCGCCTCCGGGCCGAGCCGGGCTTCGCGCATCACTCATACGGAGCACTTGCCCCCGCGCGCGGGTCGGCATGCCGTCTGGCCTGACCGGATTCGTTCGGAGGTCGTCGCGGCCGTGCGCGAGTGCGGCATCGAGCACCCCTGGGAGCACCAGGCGCTGGCCGCCGAGCACGCCCTGGACGGCGACTCGGTGGTGGTCGCCACCGGCACCGCCTCCGGCAAGTCCCTGGCCTATCTCGTACCGGTCCTGTCCACCCTCCTGGACGGCTCCGAGGCCGCCAACGGCCGCGGCGCCACCGCCCTCTACCTGGCCCCCACCAAGGCGCTGGCGGCGGACCAGTGCCGTGCCGTGAAGGAACTTTCACAGCCCCTCGGCAACGCCGTGCGCCCCGCGGTGTACGACGGCGACACCCCGTACGAGGAACGCGAGTGGGTCCGCCAGTACGCCAACTACGTGCTCACCAACCCCGACATGCTGCACCGCGGCATCCTCCCCGGGCACGCCCGCTGGGCCTCCTTCCTGAAGGCGCTGAAGTACGTCGTCATCGACGAGTGCCACACCTACCGGGGCGTCTTCGGCTCGCACGTCGCCCAGGTGCTGCGCCGGCTGCGTCGCCTGTGCGCCCGCTACGGCGCCTCCCCGGTCTTCCTGCTGGCCTCCGCCACCGCCGCCGAGCCGGCCGTGGCCGCCGGCCGCCTCACCGGCCTGCCGGTCGTGGAGATCGCCGACGACGCCTCCCCGCGCGGCGAGCTGGTGTTCGCCCTGTGGGAGCCGCCGCTGACCGAGCTGCACGGCGAGAAGGGCGCCCCCGTCCGCCGTACCGCCACCGCCGAGACCGCCGACCTGCTGACCGACCTCGCCGTCCAGGGCGTGCGCTCGGTCGCCTTCGTGCGCTCCCGGCGCGGCGCGGAGCTGATCTCCGTCATCACCCAGGAACGGCTGGCGGAGGTCGACCGGTCCCTCGCCCGGCGTGTCGCGGCCTATCGCGGCGGCTACCTCCCCGAGGAGCGGCGCGCCCTGGAACGCGCGCTGCACTCCGGGGAACTCCTCGGACTTGCCGCCACGACGGCCCTGGAGCTGGGCGTGGACGTCTCCGGGCTCGACGCCGTACTGATCGCCGGGTACCCCGGTACCAGGGCCTCTGTGTGGCAGCAGGCGGGCCGGGCGGGACGCACGGGGCAGGGCGCTCTCGCCGTCCTGATCGCCCGCGACGACCCGCTGGACACCTTCCTGGTCCATCACCCCGAGGCCCTGTTCGACCGACCGGTGGAATCCACCGTCCTGGACCCCGACAACCCGTACGTCCTCGCCCCGCACCTGTGCGCCGCCGCGGCGGAGATCCCGCTCACCGACGACGACCTCGACCTCTTCGGCCCCGCCTGCAAGGAACTGCTGCCGCAGCTGGAGGCCGCGAAGCTGCTGCGCCGCCGGACCAGGGCCTGGCACTGGACCCGCCGGGAGCGGGCCGCCGACCTGACCGACATCCGCGGCGAGGGCGGCCGCCCGGTGCAGGTCGTCGAGACGGGCACCGGACGCCTGCTCGGCACGGTGGACGCGAGCGCCGCCCACTCCACGGTCCACGAGGGTGCGGTCCACCTTCACCAGGGCCGCACCTACCTCGTACGGACCCTGGACCTGGAGGACTCGGTGGCCCTCGTGGAACAGGCCGAGCCGCCGTACTCCACGGTCGCCCGCGACACCACGGCCATCTCCGTCCTGGAGACGGACACCGAGGTCCCCTGGGGCGACGGCCGGCTCTGCTACGGCTCCGTCGAGGTCACCAACCAGGTGGTCTCCTTCCTGCGCCGCCGGCTGATCACCGGCGAAGTCCTGGGCGAGACGAAACTCGACCTCCCTCCGCGTACGCTGCGCACCCGCGCGGTGTGGTGGACCGTGACCGAGGACCAGCTGGACGAGGCCCGCATCACCCCCGAGATCCTGGGCGGCGCCCTGCACGCCGCCGAACACGCCTCCATCGGCCTGCTCCCGCTTTTCGCGACCTGCGACCGCTGGGACATCGGCGGCGTGTCGATCCCGCTGCACCCGGACACGCTCCTGCCGACGGTCTTCGTCTACGACGGCCACCCCGGCGGCGCCGGCTTCGCCGAACGCGCCTTCCACACCGCCCGCACCTGGCTGACGGCCACCCGGGAGGCGATCGCCGCGTGCGAGTGCGACGCCGGATGCCCGTCCTGCATCCAGTCCCCCAAGTGCGGCAACGGGAACGAGCCCCTGCACAAGCGTGGGGCGGTGCGGCTCCTCACGGTGCTGCTTCGGGGGGCGCCGGGGTAGGTGGCCGGGTCAGCGCGGGCGGTGGGAGCCGGGGCCGGTCACGCCGAGGCGGCGGAGCCGCACGTGGCGCAGCCATGCGCAACTTTGAGACGCGTTGTCGGGACCGCGTTCTCAGGAGCACGTTGTCGGGACCGCGTTCTCAGGAGCGCGTCGTGGCGGGGCCGGCTCTGGCTCGGACCTCCGCCGCGAACGGTCCACCGCCCGAGGCCGCCGAGACGTCCGAGATGTCACCGACGATCACGCACCTCGTCAGCCGCGCGGCCTGGGCCCGCGCCACCCGGTCGGCACGGGCGCAGGCCGCCGCGGTCCCCTCGGCCCAGTGGTCCGCCGCCGCGAGGGCGGCCATGTCCGCACCCGCGGCCGCGTGATGCCTGACGACCACGGCGTGCCCCAGCCCCAGCACCGCTGCGAACACCACGCACAGCACGGCGATCGCACCGACGCTCCAGACAGTGGCGGAGCCTCGATCGCGCGCCCCGCAGCGACGTGTCCCGAAGAGACGCGCGGCGGTGACACGTGCGGCTCCGCCACGCGGCCGCGACCAGCCCCCACCGGACCACTGCCACCCGGCCACCGCACGCCCCCTCACGGCGCCGCCCCCGCAGGCCCCTCCGCCAAGGCGACCGCCGACTCCCGCACCTCGAACGGCAGCGCGCCCAGCAGCGGCGGCCTCGCCACCACCGTCACCCGGACCCGGTCCTCCTCCCGGCCGACCGTCACCGTCGCCCCTTCCGGCGCCGCCTCCTTCGTCACCGCGACCACCGCGTCCTCGGCGTCCTGCCGCGCCGCGGCGCGCGCGCCGGTGCGGGCGGCGTCCAGGCACCGGATCTGGGCGGCCACCACGAGGAGCCCCCACACCAGCGCCATCGTGAACGCCACCAGTACCGGCAGCACCACGGCCGCCTCCGCGGTCACGAACCCCCGGTCCGTCCCACGCCCGCGCTCACATCCGCGCACTGAGGGCTCGTTTCACGATCGCCTGGAGCTCCGCGCTGACCTGCCCGCTCGTCACGACCGCGTAGAGGACCGCCGCGAACCCGACGGCGGCGATGATCCCCATCGCGTATTCGGAGGTGACCATCCCGGCGTCCCGCCGCGCCAGCTTCCACATCTTCCAGTACATCTCGCGCATCTCGACTCCCTTGAACTCACCTGTGCTTGCGCTGACTTGCGCTTACTTGCATTGACTTGCATGTATTTGCATGGATTGGATTCGTGTGGCCTCGTGGGGCCTTGCAGGCCTCGTACCGCCTCGCATGTATTCGTATGGGTTCATGTGGACTTGCAGAGGGCTTGCCCTGCCGGCCCCTGCTCGGACCCGGCGTCGGCCGTCGTCGGCGGCCCCGCTGTCGCGCCCGTCAGCCACCACCTCCTCGCAGCACCCCGCCCGCGAGCCCGGTCACCACGGGGAGCACGCCCACCGCGATGAACGCGGGCAGAAAGCACAGCCCCACCGGTGCCGAGATCAGCACGGCGGCCCGCCGCGCCCGCTCGGTCGCGCCGCGTGCCCACTCGGCGCGGGCGTCCGAGGCGAGCCGGGCGACGGGTGCGGCCGCCGGGAGTCCGGACCGGTCCGCCCGCTCCAGCAGCCGGGCCAGCGCGGCGGCACCCGGCAGCCCGGCCAACCGCCGCCAGGCAGCCGCCGGTTCGCCGCCCAGCCGTACCTCCGCCGCACCCCTCGCCAGCCCCTCACCGACGGGTCCGCCGAGGGCCTCTCCGACGGCCTGGGCGGCTTCCACCGGACCGGCCCCCGCGGCGATACAGGCCGCCAGGAGGTCAGCGGCGAGCGGGAGTTGGCGCGCGGCCTCGGCCGCCTCCGACTCGGCCGCCCGGTCCGCGTCGCCGGTTCGGCTCCGCCACCGCCAGAGCCCGACCGCGACGCCCAGTCCCAGCAGCGCCCCGAGGACCCCTCCGACCAGCACCCAGCCGCCGCACAGGACGCCGACGACCGGCAGCCATCTGCGGACGGCACCGCTGACGTCGGCGCGGTTCTCCGCCCGCTCCGGCCGCCGCGGCCCGAGCAGTTCGGCCGCCTTCCGCCGGACCCGACGCCCGCGTCTGGCCCGCTCCAGCCGCCAGGCCGACCAGCCGAAGGCCGTCAGCGGCGCGACCGTCATCCCCAGCCTGTGGACAGCCTCCGCGCTCACGCCGCCTCAGCTCCCCGCACGATCCGGGCCGCCCACCACAACCCGGCGCCCTCGAACACGGCGCCGACGACCAGGCAGCCGAGGCCGACCCCGGTGTGCAGCAGCACCCGCAGCGGGTCGGCGCCCATGGCCGAGCCGAGCAACAGCCCCAGGGCGGGCAGGGCGGCGAGCAGCACCGCGGTGGCCCGCGCACCCGACAACTGAGCGCGCAGGTCGGCGCGTTGGTCCCGTTCCGCGCGCAGGGCGGCGTCCAGGCGGTCCAGGCCGGCCGCGAGACCGGCGCCCTGGTCGACGGCCACCCGCCAGCAGGCCGCGAGCCCCAACAGGCCGTCGGCGCCGGACTGTCGCGCGGCCACCGCCAGCGCGCCCGGCACGTCCCCGCCGAAGCGTGCCGCCGCGACCACTGCCGGACGGGCCTCGCCGAGCCCGCCGGAGTCCCGCGCGGCGAGCAGCAGGGCCTCACCCGGCTGCCGTCCCGCGCGCACCTCGCCGGCGAGCGCACCGCACAGCGCGATCACCGCGTCGGCGCGCGCCTGCCGGGTCCGCCGCGCCTGCCGGGCCAGCCGCACCCGGCGCAGCACCGGCACTCCGGCCGCCCCCGCGAGGACCGGCAGGACCGAGGCGGCGAGAAGCGCGAGCGCCACCCCGGCGGCCGGGGCCCACCACTCCGCCCGCCAACGGCCGCGCAGCCGCCGCAGTTCCGTGAGCGCCCGCGCCCAGGAGGGCGGTCCGGTGGCCACCGTCCCACCGCCGGCGAGCAGCAGCCGCGTCCGCCGTACCTCGCGCTGCCGCTCGGCCAGGAGCCAGGCCACGACCCCACCGCACACCAGGGCCGCACCGGCCGTCGTCTCACCCATCACGCACATCCCTCTCAAGTCATCGGTCACCGCGGTCACTTCCGACCGGAACCGGCCAGCCACTCCGAACCCACCGGTCACCCCGTCACCCCCGTCACCCCGGTCACCCCGGTCGCTTCAAGCCCACAGCCCACAGCCCACAGTTCTGAGGTCGCACTTCTCGGGCCACATTTCGCAGCTCACAGCCCGCCCACGTCACCGCCGAGCAGCCCCCGCAGCCGCTCCCACCCCCGCTCCCGCGCGAACGCCCGCGTGTGCCAGCGCAGCGCCGGGACCGTGCGCACCAGCCCGGAGGGATCCCGCTCCAGGACGTGCACCTCGGCGATCCGCCGCCGGCCCGCGTGGTCCCGCACGAGGTGCAGCACCACCGACAGCGCGGCCGCCAGCTGGCTGTGCAGGGCGGCCCGGTCGAGCCCGGCGGCCGTACCGAGGGCCTCCAGGCGGGCCGGTACGTCCGCGGCCGCGTTGGCGTGCACGGTGCCGCAGCCACCCTCGTGACCGGTGTTGAGCGCGGCCAGCAGGTGGACCACCTCGGGCCCGCGGACCTCACCGACGACGAGCCGGTCGGGGCGCATCCGCAGGGCCTGCCGGACCAGATCCTCCAGGGTGACGAGGCCGGCGCCCTCCTGGTTGGCGGGTCTGGTCTCCAGCCGTACGACGTGCGGGTGTTCGGGCCTGAGCTCCGCCGAGTCCTCGGCGAGCACGATCCGCTCGCCCGGTCCCACCAGGCCGAGCAGGGCGCTCAGCAGGGTCGTCTTGCCGGTCCCCGTGCCGCCGCTGACCAGGAAGGAGAGCCGGGCCGCGATGAGTGCCCGCAGGATCCGGTCGCCGCCCGGCGGCACGGTCCCGGCCGCGGCCAGTTCGTCGAGGGTGAACGCCCGGGGCCGCACCACCCGCAGGGACAGGCAGGTGCAGCCGACGGCCACCGGGGGCAGGACCGCGTGCAGGCGGGTGCCGTCGGGCAGCCGGGCGTCCGCCCAGGGACGCGCGTCGTCCAGGCGCCGGCCGGCCACCGCGGCCAGCCGCTGCGCCAGGCGCCGTACCGACGCCGCGTCCGGGAAGGTGACCGCGGTGAGTTCCAGGCCGCCGCCGCGGTCCACCCAGACCCGGTCCGGGGCGGTCACCAGGACATCGGTCACGGCGGGGTCGGCGAGCAGGGGCTCCAGGGGGCCGCTGCCGACCAGTTCGGAACGGAGCCGCTCGGCCGCGCCGAGCACTTCGGCGTCGCCGAGGACCCGGCCCTGTTCGCGCAGCGCCTGCGCGACCCGCGCGGGTGTCGGTTCGGCGCCGCTCTCGGCGAGCCAGCGGCGAACCCCGTCGAGCAGGGCCGGACCCTCAGCGGCCGCGGCGTCGCGCCTCATGCGGCACCACCGCTCTCGACGACCAGCGTGCGCTCCCAGAAGCCCTTGCAGAAGCGGGACAGCGGGCCACGGGGGACGGAGCCCGGCGGTTTCCGGTTCTGGCGGCCCAGGCCGGGTTCGTCGGGTACCTCGCCGGCCAGCGGCAGGCCGAGCAGCCGGGCCACCTCGCGGTCGTCCAGCCCCGGCGCGTACGGCCCCCGGACCGCCACCCGGAGGTCGCGCACGACCATGCCGACGGTGGCCGCCACCCGTCCGGCGGCCGCGATCGCGCGGAGTTCGGCGGGGACCACCAGCACGGCCAGGTCGAGCTGGGTGAGGACCTCGGCGACCTCGTCGTCGAGGCGGCGCGGCAGGTCCACGACGACCGTGCCGCCGCGCCGCCTGGCGGCCGCGAGCACCGCGCGGACGGCGGGCGGCGGGATCGCCACGCAGTCGCCGCGGTCCCAGCTGAGGATCCGCAGCGAGTGCAGTTCGGGCAGCGACTCCTCCAGGGCGCCGCTGCCGAGCCGGCCGCGCGAGGCGGCGAAGGCGGGCCAGCGCAGACCCTCGGCGGTCTCGCCGCCGAGGAGTACGTCGATTCCGCCGCCCAGCGGATCCGCGTCCACCAGCAGGGTGCGCAGTCCCTCGCGCGCGGAGGTGACGGCGAGCGCGCAGGCCAGCGTCGAGGCGCCGGCCCCGCCGCGGCCGCCGATGACGCCGACGGTGAGGGCCGGGCGGCCCACGCCCTCGACGACGTCGGCGATCCGGTCCACGAGCCACTGCTCGCCGTCGGGCAGCATCAGGACGTGGTCCGCGCCGATCTCCACGGCCCGTTTCCACACATCGGGGTCGTCCTGGTCGAGCCCGACCAGCACCACCCCGCGCCGGCGGGCGGCGCCGCGCACCCGCCGGGCGGCATCGTCGCCGACCAGGACGAGCGGGGCGGACTCCCAGCCGCCGCCGCGTTCGGGCGGGCGGTGGTGGACCTCCGGTTCGGCGCCGGCCGCGGCGCACAGGCGCAGCAGGTCGTCGAGGAGTTCGGCGTCCTCGGTGACGATCATCGGGCGTCCGGGCCGTCCCGAGGCGGCGGACGGCGGGTCCTGGGTGACGGTTGTGGCCACGTGAGCTTCCCCCTTGGCTGCGTTCTCCCGCACGGCCCCTGCGGCCGCGCGATTCCCAAACGTGCGGAGAACCGGCAAGCGGCCTCCCTATGCACGGCCGACAGAAACCGGCCATTGGCGCCCGACAAACGGAACCGGCCGTGAACTCGCCGCCGCCGGAGCGCGCTGGAATCACGGTGCAGCGAACCCGGAAAACGTGTGGATCTTGGTCCAAAACTGTGGACAACTCGATGGTTGTGAATATCGCTGTCGCCCATACCGGCGAGGGCCGTTCCGTGGGGTGCGGGCTTCCACAGCGCAGCGCCGCGACTACGCAGCGTGATGAATCATGGGCATGCGGGAGGAAGCGACCGAAGTCGCCCGACCAGGGCCTCAGGACCCGCGAGAGAGGAGGAAAACCCACCCGGACATGCGACGACCCCCACCGGGGGGGAGAGTGGGGGTCGTCTCCACGGCCGACTCGGGGGGGGGAGGAGCCGGACCGGGTTAGCACGGTCGCGAACGATCCGTGACTTCCATGGTGTACCCGAGAGGCTTCTCAGGCAAACCCACGCGCCCCACCTTACGCCGAATGGTGGGCGCCTATGCTCGGGGTCGTGGAAAACCACTCCTTGCCCCGCACAGCTGCCTTCTTTGACCTGGACAAGACGGTCATTGCGAAGTCGAGCACGCTCACCTTCAGCAAGTCCTTCTACCAAGGCGGTCTGATCAACCGCAGGGCGGCGCTGCGCAACGCGTACTCCCAGTTCGTGTTCCTGCTCGGCGGCATGGACCACGACCAGATGGAACGCACCCGCGCATACCTGTCCGGCCTCGTCCGTGGCTGGAACGTCCAGCAGGTCAAGGAGATCGTCGCCGAGACCCTGCACGACCTGATCGACCCGATCATCTACGACGAGGCCGCCTCCCTCATCGAGGAGCACCACCGGGCCGGCCGCGACGTGGTCATCGTGTCCACCTCGGGCGCGGAAGTGGTCGAGCCGATCGGCGAACTCCTGGGCGCCGACCGGGTGGTGGCCACCCGCATGGTCGTCGGCGAGGACGGCTGCTACACCGGCGAGGTCGAGTACTACGCATACGGCCCGACCAAGGCCGACGCCGTCCGGGAGCTGGCCGCGTCCGAGGGGTACGACCTCGACCGCTGCTACGCCTACAGCGACTCGGCGACCGACGTGCCCATGCTCCAGGCGGTCGGACATCCGCACGCCGTGAACCCGGACCGCGCGCTGCGCCGCGAGGCCCTCACCCGTGGCTGGCCGATCCTGGACTTCCACCGGCCGGTACGGCTCAAGCAGCGGATCTCCGCGCCTCCGCGCCCGGCCCTGGTCGCCGCGGCGGCGATAGGGGCGGCGGCCGCCACCGCGGGCCTGGTCTGGTACGCGAGCCGACGCCGGAGCACGGTCGCCTGAACCGGCGGTCCGCGGCCTCGGTCACCCGTTCGGCCCATTTCCGCCCCTTTAGGGATCTTTGAAGCGAAAAGTAAAGAACTGTAGGCAGGACTTCCGCTTGCTCCCAGCTTGCAGTACAAAGGGGTTAGCGGCCCGCGAGACCGAAGGACATCCGAGAGGATCACCTTTAAAACGCATTTGGCCCCACGGACCGAGCATGAACACTGGGCACCCACGCGACGTCGACCCGTCGATTACGGGCCAGCCGCACCAGGTGACGGGCAAAGAACCCGACCTGATGGGCGACATATCGAGGACGCTTGGTAACCCAGTGAGCATGCCAGCGGCGGTACGAGAAACTCGTACCGCCGCAACCCTGTTCAGGGTCTCCCCCCCTTCCGGACGGCGGCCGCACCGCCCCGCACTGCACCGCCCGCGCTACGCCGCCCCTCGCTGCAGCGCCTCGCACACCGCGGTCGACTCGCGCACACCCAGCTCCACGGCCCGCCCGCAGTGCGCGATCCAGGCCGCCATCCCCTCCGCGGTACCGGAGACATAGCCGTCCAGAGCCGCCAGATAGGCGGCGCGGCCCAGTTCGGCGTGGCCGACCTCGGCGGGACAGATCGCCTTGGGGTCCAGGCCGCTGCCGATCAGCACGATCCGCTCGGCGGCCCGCGCGACCAGACCGTTGCACGAGGGGAAGGGCCGCAGCGCGAGCAGTTCGCCGTGCACCACGGCGGCCGTCACCAGCGCGGGCGCCTCGCTCCCCGCGACGATCAGCTCGGCCAGCCCGTCCAGACGCCCCGACACCTCGTCGGCGTCCGGCAGCGGCAGCTCCACCAGCGGCTCGTCGACGGCCTCACCGGCCCGGCGCGGCCTGCCCACCCGGTCGTCATGCGTCGCGGCGGCCACCAGATGCAGCCGGGCCAGCACCCGCAGCGGCGACTGCCGCCACACGGAGAGCAGCTGGCCCGCCTCCGCGGTCAGCCGGAGGGCCGCACCGACCACACGTGCGTCGTCGTCCGCGCCGAAGTCGGAGCGCCGCCGCACCTCCTCCAGCGCCCAGTCGGCACCGGACAGCGCGGCGCTGCCCCGGGCGGCCCGCAGCGCGGCCTCCGAGGTGACGGCGTTGCTGCGGCGCCGCATGATCCGGTGCCCGTAGACCCGGTCCACGGCCTTGCGCACGGACTCCACGGACTCGGCCACCCCGGGCAGCGCGCCCAGGGCCGCGAGCGGGTCGGCGGTCGCACCTGTCGTACTCATGAGTACGACCCTACGCACCCCGTTCCAGGACTCCACGATTGAGTGGTCTTCTTCACTTCCCCTGACACGTAGAGCTACTGTTCCACTACTCTTCGTGAACATGAAAATTGCTTTCGTCGGAAAGGGCGGCAGCGGCAAGACCACGCTCTCCTCCCTGTTCATCCGCCATCTCGCGGCCGCCGGCGCACCGGTCGTCGCCGTCGACGCCGACATCAACCAGCACCTGGGCCCGGCGCTCGGCCTCGACGAGACGGAGGCGGAGGCGCTGCCCGCGATGGGCGAGCGGCTCTCCCTGATCAAGGACTACCTGCGCGGCCACAACCCGCGCATCGCCTCCGCGGCGACGATGATCAAGACCACCCCGCCCGGCGAGGGCTCGCGGCTGGTCCGGGTGCGGGAGCCGAACCCGGTGTACGACGCCTGCGCGCGGCCGGTGGAACTCGACGGCGGCGCCGTCCGTCTGATGGTCACCGGACCCTTCACGGAAGCCGACCTGGGGGTCTCCTGCTACCACTCCAAGACGGGAGCGGTGGAGCTGTTCCTGAACCACCTCGTCGACGGCCCCGACGAGTACGTCGTGGTCGACATGACGGCGGGTTCGGACTCCTTCGCCTCCGGCATGTTCACACGCTTCGACATCACGTTCCTCGTCGCCGAGCCGACCCGGAAGGGGGTCTCCGTCTACCGCCAGTACAAGGAGTACGCCCGGGACTTCGGTGTCGCCCTGAAGGTCGTGGGCAACAAGGTGCAGGGCCAGGAGGACATCGACTTCCTGCGCTCGGAGGTCGGGGAGGACCTGCTGGTCACGGTCGGGCACTCGGACTGGGTGCGCGCCATGGAGAAGGGCCGCCCGCCCCGGTTCGAGCTCCTGGAGCACTCCAACTCCCGCGCCCTGTGCACCCTCAAGGCCGCCACCGACGCGACGTACGAACTGCGGGACTGGGAGCGCTACACCCGGCAGATGGTCCACTTCCACCTGAAGAACGCCCTGTCGTGGGGCAACGAGCGCACCGGGACCGACCTGGCCGCGCAGGTCGACCCCGGATTCGTGCTCGGCGAGACAGTGGCCGCCCCGGCATGACGGACGGCCACCCCGGTCCCGCGCCTACTGCCTGACCGCCGGCGCCCCGGGCACCCCCTTCGGTGCCGGGGCGGGACGCCCGGACAGGAAGGACTCCCAGCCCTGCCGCGGAGCCTCGCCCACGTTCAGGGTGCGCAGCCTCGCCAGAACCTGCGGGTCCTGGGCGTCCAGCCAGTCGGCCAGCTGCCGGAAGGAGACACAGCGCACCTCGGGCTTGTTGCAGACGTTCGCGACGACGTCGTCGAGGGCGCGCATGTAGGTGCCGCCGTTCCAGGACTCGAAGTGGTTGCCGATGACGAGGGGCGCGCGGTTGCCGTTGTAGGCGCGGTTGAAGCCCTGGAGCAGCCCGTCCCGCATCTGGTCGCCCCAGTAGTCGTACTTGTCGGGGTCGCCCTGCGTCGACGTGCCGGACTGGTTGACCATGAAGTTGTAGTCCATGGTCAACTGCTCGTAGGAATGGCCGGGGAAGGGCACCAGCTGCATGGACAGGTCCCACAGCCCTTCCCTCTTCTTGGGCCACACCTGGTTGTTGACACCGCTGGTGTCGTAGCGGAAGCCCAGCTGGCTCGCCGCCTTCACGAAGTTCTTCTGTCCCTCCAGGCAGGGCGTGCGGGCGCCGACGAGCTCCTTGTCGTAGTCGAAGGGCAGCGGTGCGGCGTCCTTCATGCCGGTGTTGGTCTTCCAGGTCTTCACGAACTGCTTGGCCTGGGCGATCTCGCTCTTCCACTCGGCCACCGACCACTCGCCGACCCCGCCGTCGGGGCCGCAGAAGTGCCCGTTGAAGTGGGTGCCGATCTCGTTGCCCTCCAGCCAGGCCAGCCGTAGCTGCTGGACGGTGTCGGCGATGCCCTGTGCGTCGTTGAAGCCGATCTCGGAGCTGCCGGGCGAGTGCTGCGGGGGCCGGTACAGGTCACGCTTCTCCTCGGGCAGCATGTAGACACCACTGAGGAAGAACGTCATGTTCGCGTGGTTCTCCTTGGCGACCTTGCGGAAGTGCGAGAACAGCTTCTGGCTGTCCTCGCCCGCGCCGTCCCAGGAGAACACCACGAACTGCGGTGGCTTCTCACCGGCCTTGAGCCGCTCGGGCCGGGGCAGATGCGGCTGCACCCCGGTGTACGCGGTGGACCCGTCACCGATCAGACGGACCACGCTCTGGGGCGCCGGCGCTCCCTTCTGCGGCCCGGACGCCCCTGACTCGGAGTTGGTACCGGTCGCGCAACCGGCGACCGACGCGGCGCAGGCCGCGGCGGCCACGGCGCCGACCGCAATCCTCTGGGTGGCGGCCAATTCCGCCCACCTTCTTCCTTCTCTCGGCGAACGCCGATGACGGCGTTTTATGGCGATGTGCCGGGTATCTGCCGACAGCGCGGCAAAGGTCGCATAGGACCGAGAGAGGGATTAATACGACAAGCCGATGAACTGCTCACTTCACCCATGGGAGTGAGGTGATCCCCCATTTGCGCAGTAAATCCATTCCTGACTTTTACTCTGCATTACGATTCATTTACCAAAAGTGATTTCCTCCCGCCAGGCCAGGGTCACGGAAGGGGGCGTTCCGGGAGTGCGGGCACACGGGAGCCACCCCTGCACCGCCACACCGGCCCCGCCGGCCGCACCAGCCTTACCTGATAGGTCTAAACCAATAATTCGGCGGCCCTTGTCACCGGGACCCAAGGTCTGATGAGCTGTGGCCTGGGACACAACGGACACCCTTCGAAAGGGAGATGTCGTGAGCAACGAAAGCCTGGCCAACCTCTTGAGGGAGGAGCGACGCTTCGCGCCGCCCGCTGACCTGGCAGAGAAAGCCAATGTCACGGCCGAGGCGTACGAACAGGCCAAGGCTGACAGGCTCGGCTTCTGGGCCGAGCAGGCCCGCCGGCTGACCTGGGCCAAGGAGCCGACCGAGACGCTGGACTGGTCGAACCCGCCGTTCGCGAAGTGGTTCAAGGACGGCGAACTCAACGTCGCGTACAACTGCGTGGACCGGCACGTGGAGGCCGGCAACGGCGACCGGGTCGCCATCCACTTCGAGGGCGAGCCCGGCGACAGCCGCTCCATCACCTACGCCGAGCTCAAGGACGAGGTCTCCAGAGCGGCCAACGCCCTGCTGGAGCTGGGAGTCCGCAAGGGCGACCGGGTCGCGGTCTACATGCCGATGATCCCGGAGACGGCGATCGCGATGCTCGCCTGCGCCCGGATCGGCGCCGCGCACTCCGTGGTCTTCGGCGGCTTCTCGGCGGACGCGCTGGCCACCCGCATCCAGGACGCGGACGCCAAGGTCGTCATCACCTCCGACGGCGGTTACCGGCGCGGCAAGCCGGCCGCACTCAAGCCGGCCGTGGACGAGGCGATCGGCAAGGTGGACAACGTCGAGCACGTGCTGGTCGTACGCCGCACCGGGCAGGAAGTGGCCTGGGACGACACGCGGGACGTGTGGTGGCACGAGCTCGTCGGACGGCAGTCCGCCGAGCACACCCCCGAGGCCTTCGGCGCCGAGCACCCGCTCTTCATCCTCTACACGTCCGGCACCACGGGTAAGCCGAAGGGCATCCTGCACACCTCGGGCGGCTACCTCACCCAGACGTCGTACACGCACTGGGCGGTCTTCGACCTCAAGCCCGAGACGGACGTGTACTGGTGCACGGCCGACGTCGGCTGGGTGACCGGCCACTCCTACATCGTCTACGGCCCGCTGGCCAACGGCGCGACCCAGGTGATGTACGAGGGCACCCCGGACACCCCGCACCAGGGAAGGTTCTGGGAGATCGTCCAGAAGTACGGGGTGACGATCCTGTACACCGCGCCGACGGCGATCCGCACGTTCATGAAGTGGGGCGACGACATCCCCGCGAAGTTCGACCTGAGCAGCCTGCGGGTGCTCGGCTCGGTCGGTGAGCCGATCAACCCCGAGGCGTGGATCTGGTACCGCAAGCACATCGGCGCCGACCGGACGCCGATCGTGGACACCTGGTGGCAGACCGAGACCGGCGCGATGATGATCTCGCCGCTGCCGGGCGTCACCGCGACCAAGCCCGGTTCGGCGCAGACCCCGCTGCCCGGCATCTCTGCCACCGTCGTCGACGACGAGGCGAACGAGGTGCCGAACGGCGGTGGCGGCTACCTGGTGCTGACCGAGCCCTGGCCGTCGATGCTGCGCACGATCTGGGGCGACGACCAGCGGTTCCTGGACACGTACTGGTCTCGCTTCGAGGGCAGGTACTTCGCCGGTGACGGCGCGAAGAAGGACGACGACGGCGACATCTGGCTGCTCGGCCGGGTGGACGACGTCATGCTCGTCTCCGGGCACAACATCTCGACGACCGAGGTGGAGTCGGCGCTGGTGTCCCACCCGTCGGTCGCCGAGGCGGCCGTGGTCGGCGCGGCGGACGAGACGACCGGGCAGGCGATCGTCGCCTTCGTGATCCTGCGCGGCACGGCGAACGCCGAGGACAAGGGCCTCATCGCCGACCTGCGCAACCACGTCGGCTCGACACTCGGCCCGATCGCCAAGCCCAAGCGGATCCTGCCGGTGGCGGAGCTGCCCAAGACCCGCTCCGGCAAGATCATGCGCCGCCTGCTGCGCGACGTCGCGGAGAACCGGCAACTCGGTGACGTCACGACGCTGACCGACTCCACGGTGATGGATCTCATCCAGGCGAAGCTCCCGGTGCAGCCGAGCGAGGACTGAGGCTCACCGCTTCCTGAAGGGCACCCGGTGCGGAACGCGCCGGGTGTTCTTTTTGCGCATACCGTGAAACTCACCTGGCGACCCCACCACACCTTAGGTAAACTAAGCAAAGTAGCGTGATCCGAAAGGTGTGCCGGGAAGTCTGGTCGGCAAGTGGTCCCGTCCTGCCCACCGACCGGAGGTTCCCCGTGTCCGCGCCTGGCACCACCCCCGTCCGCAAGGCCCTGGGCCGGCTCTCGCTGCCCGAGCGGACCATCGTGGCGGACGCGCTGCGGACCGAGACCGTCGGCGGTGTGCTGCTGCTCATCGCCGCGATAGCCGCTCTGGTCTGGGCGAACATTCCCGCGCTCCATGACAGCTATGAGCGCGTCACCGACTTCCACTTCGGCCCCGGAGCCCTCGGACTGGACCTCTCCGTGGCCCACTGGGCCGCCGACGGTCTGCTCGCGGTGTTCTTCTTCGTCGCCGGCATCGAGCTCAAGCGCGAGTTGGTGGCCGGTGACCTGCGCGACCCGGAGGCGGCCGTCCTCCCGGTGGTCGCCGCGCTGTGCGGGATGGCCGTACCGGCGCTCGTCTACATCCTCACCACCCTCACCGGCGGCGGCTCCACGCACGGCTGGGCGGTGCCCACGGCCACGGACATCGCCTTCGCGCTGGCCGTGCTGGCGGTGATCGGCACCTCGCTGCCGAGCGCCCTGCGGGCCTTCCTGCTCACCCTCGCGGTCGTCGACGACCTGGTCGCCATCCTGATCATCGCGATCTTCTTCACCGAGCGGATCGACTTCGCCGCGCTCGGCGGCGCGGTCCTCGGCCTCGCCGTCTTCTGGCTGCTGCTGCGCCGGGGCGTACGCGGCTGGTACGTGTACGTCCCGCTGGCGGTCGTGAACTGGGCACTGATGTACAACAGCGGCGTGCACGCGACCATCGCCGGTGTCGCCATGGGCCTGATGCTGCGCTGCACCACCCGAACGGGTGAGGAGCACTCCCCCGGTGAGCACATCGAGCACCTGGTGCGGCCGCTGTCGGCGGGGCTGGCCGTGCCCCTGTTCGCGCTCTTCAGTGCCGGCGTGACGGTGTCGGGCGGGGCGCTCGGCGACGTCTTCACCAAGCCGGAGACGCTCGGCGTCGTCCTCGGTCTGGTCGTCGGCAAGGCGGCCGGGATATTCGGCGGGACCTGGCTGACCGCCCGCTTCACCCGGGCCTCGCTCAGTGAGGACCTCGAATGGGCCGACGTCTTCGCGGTGTCCTCGCTGGCCGGCATCGGCTTCACCGTGTCCCTGCTCATCGGCGAGCTCGCCTTCGAGGGCGAGGCCGTGCTCACGGACGAGGTCAAGGCCGCCGTGCTCACCGGCTCGCTCATCGCGGCCCTGTGCGCCACGGTGCTGCTGAAGATGCGCAACACCCGCTACCGCAGGCTGGTGGCGGCCGAGGAGCGGGACGACGACCTCGACGGCATCCCGGACATGTACGAGGAGGACGACCCGGCGTACCACCTGCGGATGGCGGAGATCTACGAGCGGAAGGCCGCCGAACACCGCAGGATCGCCGCGGAGAAGGCCGCTCCCTAGGGGCCCGCGGGCGGGACGCGCTTGCCGAAGTGCCGGGCGGGGCAGGCGAGCAGGGCGGCCGTCCGGCATGATCTGACGAGACGGTACAAAAAGACCGGTACTCAGGACCGGTGCGGAAGACGACGAAGACGCAGAGGGAGACCGCGATGAGCGCACCCGACGGCAGCCCGGTCGGTGCCGAACGCAGCATCGGCCAGTTGTTCGCCTCGGCCACGGCCGAGATGTCGGCGCTGGTGCACGACGAGATCGCGCTGGCCAAGGCCCAGCTGAAGCAGGACGTCAAGAAGGGCGCGACGAGCGGCGGTGCGTTCTCGGCGGCCGGGGTGCTGCTGCTGTTCTCCCTGCCGATGCTCAACTTCGCTCTGGCGTACGGCATTCGGACCTGGAGCCACTGGAATCTCGCGCTCTGCTTCCTGCTGTCCTTCGCGGCGAACGTCCTGGTGGCCGCCGTCCTCGCGCTGATCGGCGTGGTGTTCGCGAAGAAGGCCAAGAAGGGCCGGGGCCCGCAGAAGGTGGCCGCGTCGATGAAGGAGACGGCGAACGTGCTGCAGAACGCCAAGCCGCATCCGCGTCCGGAACTCCCCCAGGACGAGGTGCCGGCACTCGAGGCTGTGGCACGCTCGGCCTCATGACCGATCCCGCTCCCTCGGCCGTACGGCCGGAGGGCCCCTGGACGCACCGGGACGTCGCCGCGAACGGCGCCCGCTTCCACATCGCCGAACTCGGCGACGGACCGCTCGTCATGCTGGTGCACGGCTTCCCCCAGTTCTGGTGGACCTGGCGGCACCAGCTGGTCGCGCTCGCCGACGCGGGCTTCCGGGCCGTCGCGATGGACCTGCGCGGCGTCGGCGGCAGCGACCGCACCCCGCGCGGCTACGACCCGGCGAACCTCGCGCTCGACATCACCGGGGTGATCCGTTCGCTGGGCGAGCCGGACGCCGCGCTGGTCGGGCATGACCTGGGCGGCTACCTGGCGTGGACGGCGGCCGCGATGCGCCCGAAGCTGGTGCGGCGGCTCGCGGTGGTGTCGATGCCCCATCCGCGGCGGTGGCGCTCGGCGATGCTCCGGGACCGCCGGCAGACCGCCGCCGCCTCCTACATCTGGGGCTTCCAGCGGCCCTGGATCCCCGAGCGGCAGCTCACCGCCGACGACGGCGCGCTGGTCGGCCGGCTGATCCGGGACTGGTCCGGGCCCCGGCTGCCGGACGACAAGGCGGTGGAGGTCTATCAGGAAGCCATGTGCATCCCGTCGACCGCGCACTGCTCGATCGAGCCGTACCGCTGGCTGGTGCGCTCGCTCGCGCGGCCGGACGGCATCCAGTTCAACCGCCGGATGAAACGCCCGGTGCGCGTCCCCACCCTGCACCTGCACGGCTCCCTGGACCCGGTCACCCGGACCCGGAGCGCGGCCGGCTCCGGCGAGTACGTCGAAGCCCCGTACCGCTGGCGTCTGTTCGAGGGACTCGGGCACTTCCCGCACGAGGAGGATCCGGTGGCGTTCTCCGCCGAACTCGTCAACTGGCTCAAGGATCCCGAACCCGATCGGTGACCGTGCCGGTGCGCCCGGTATCCGGATCTGGACACCTGTTCTACGGACGGCCACATGCCCGGCGCATAGGCCGATTGAGGGGCGTGCGGGAGGTTATCGACCTTGGGGCGAGGGCAGACGTCGGGGTATGGGCTGGACGCACGACTACAGTGACGCACCCCGCAACCGCCGTACGACAGGCGGCCCGAACCCCCATCGGGGAGGCGCCCCGCAGCTGCCGGGCACGGACCTCAGGGTGGGGATTCCGCACATCCTGCGCCGCCGGGCCCGCTGGGTCTCGGTACGGCTGCGCCACACCCGCGCCTGACCCTTCCAGGGGCTCCCTACAGGGCGCAGCTGTCGGTGCTCACCTGCTGGCTCGCGGTACGGCCCCGGCCGATGTCCGGCTGGATCTCGTCGGCCGAGAGGGCGTACCCGGTGTCGGCGTCGTCCAGTGACTTCGCGAAGACGACCCCGTACACCCTGCCCTCGGGCGTGAGCAGCGGGCCGCCGGAGTTGCCCTGGCGGACGGTCGCGTACAGCGAGTAGACGTCACGGCGGACGGTGCCGCGGTGGTAGATGTCCGGGCCGTTGGCGGTGATACGACCGCGCACCCGGGCGGGCCGGACGTCGTACGACCCGTTCTCCGGGAAGCCGGCGACGATCGCGCTGTCGGTCTTCGCCGCGTCCTTGGCGGAGAACTTCAGGGCCTTGGCCCGCAGGTCCGGCACGTCCAGTACGGCGATGTCGCGCTGCCAGTCGTAGAGGACGACCTTGGCGTCGTACCTGCGGCCCTCGCCGCCGATCTGGACGGTGGGCTCGTCGACGCCGCCGACCACGTGGGCGTTGGTCATCACCCGGCGGTCGGCAAAGACGAAGCCGGTGCCCTCCAGGATCTTGCCGCAGCTCTGCGCGGTGCCCGTCACCTTGACGATGGACTGCTTGGCGGTGGTGGCCACCGCGCTGTTCGCGAGGGCGGGGTCGGGCGGTGAGACGTCGGTGATCGGCTCGTTGGCGAAGGGGCTGAAGACCTGCGGGAAGCCGTTCTGCGCGAGGACCTTGGAGAAGTCCGCGAACCAGGTGTCGGCCTGGTTGGGCAGCGCTCTGGACACCCCGAGCAGCACCTTGGAGTTGCGCACCTCCTTGCCGAGCGTCGGCAGGGTGGTGCCGGCGAGGGCGGAGCCGATCAGCCAGGCGACCAGGAGCATCGCCACCACGTTGACCAGCGCGCCCCCGGTGGCGTCCAGGGCGCGGGCCGGGGACCAGGTGATGTACCGGCGCAGCTTGTTGCCCAGGTGGGTGGTGAGGGCCTGGCCGACGGAGGCGCAGACGATGACGACCACCACGGCGACCACCGCCGCGGTGGTGCCCACCTCGGCGTTGTCGGTCACCGCGTCCCAGATCACCGGCAGGGTGTAGACGGCGACGAGTCCGCCGCCCAGGAAGCCGATCACCGACAGGATGCCGACGACGAACCCCTGGCGGTAGCCGACGATCGCGAACCACACGGCGGCGACCAGCAACAGGATGTCCAGCACATTCACGAACGACACCCTGTCATGACCGCCAGTCGAGCGGGACCAGCTTCTCGCGGTCCCAGGAGCGCTCCCATCCGGCGTAGTGCAGCAGGCGGTCGATCACTCCGGCCGTGAACCCCCAGACCAGGGCCGATTCGACCAGGAATGCCGGACCTCGGTGGCCGCTGGGGTGCACGGTGGTGGCCCGGTTGGCCGGATTCGTGAGATCCGCCACGGGAACGGTGAAGACCCGCGCCGTCTCGTTCGGATCGACGACGTCCACCGGGCTCGGCTCGCGCCACCAGCCCAGCACCGGGGTGACCACGAACTCGCTGACCGGGATGTACAGCCTGGGCAGCACCCCGAACAGCTGGACGCCGGCCGGATCCAGCCCGGTCTCCTCCTCGGCCTCGCGGAGAGCGGCCCGCAGCGGCCCGTCGGCCTTCGGGTCGCCGTCCTCGGGGTCGAGGGCGCCGCCGGGGAAGGAGGGCTGCCCGGCGTGCGAGCGCAACGACCCTGCCCGCTCCATCAGCAGCAGCTCCGGCCCCTGCTTCCCCTCACCGAACAGGATCAGTACGGCCGACTGCCGCCCCGCGCCGTTCTCCGGGGGCAGGAAGCGGCTCAGCTGGAGCGGCTGGACCGTCTCGGCGGCCCGCACCACCGGGTCCAGCCACGCGGGCAGGCCCTCCTTGCTGAGCGCCACGCCCTCGCGCGGACCGCCCTCCTGCGCCCTGCTGCTCTGTGTCACGGCATCCCCCGTCCGGCCCTGCTCCCCCGTCCTGCCCGTTCCAACGCCCGAAGTCTCCTTGATCGTTCCGTTCTCTGTCCCTGATCCGTCCCTGACCGGTTCCCCGATCGGGCCCTGATCCGCCGTTGAGAGGACCCCCGGGTCAGGTCCCTGATGCGGCGCCCAGCGGCGGCGCCGGCCGGCCGCCCGCGTCCAGATACGCCTGCGGCGGCTTCAGCCGCTGGCCGGGGAAGCCGCCCTTCTCGTACTTGAGCAGCTTCTTCGCCTTCTCCGGGTCGGTCTCGCCCTCGCCGTAGGCGGGGCAGAGCGGGGCGATGGGGCAGACGCCGCAGGCGGGTTTGCGGGCGTGGCACATCCGGCGGCCGTGCCAGATCACGTGGTGCGAGAGGTCGGTCCAGTCGCTCTTGGGGAACAGCGCGCCGACGGCCGCCTCGATCTTGTCGGGGTCGGTCTCCGCGGTCCACCGCCAGCGGCGAACCAGGCGCTGGAAGTGCGTGTCCACGGTGATGCCGGGGCGCCCGAAGGCGTTGCCGAGCACGACGAACGCGGTCTTGCGGCCGACGCCGGGCAGCTTGACGAGGTCTTCGAGCCGCCCCGGCACCTCCCCGCCGAACTGGTCCACCAGCCCCTTGGAGAGCCCTATCACCGACTTGGTCTTGGCCCGGAAGAACCCGCACGGCCGCAGGATCTCCTCGACCTCCTCCGGGTTGGCGGCGGCCAGGTCCTCGGGGGTGGGGTACTTCGCGAACAGCGCCGGGGTCGTCTGGTTGACCCTGAGGTCGGTGGTCTGGGCGGAGAGCACCGTGGCCACCAGGAGCTGGAAGGGGTTCTCGAAGTCCAGCTCGGGGTGCGCGTAGGGGTACACCTCGCCGAGTTCCCGGTTGATCCGACGGGCCCGGCGAACGAGCGCGGTCGGCGACTCCGGCTTCCCGCCCGGCTGCGGCTTCCCACCCGGCTGCGGCTTCTCAGCGGCGGCCTTCTCGACCGAGGCCTTCTTGGCCGGCGTCTTCTTCGCCGCCGCCGTCTTCGCCGCCGCCGTCTTCTTAGTCGCCGCCGTCTTGGCCACCGTCGTCTTCCTCGGGGCCACCTTCTCCGTCGGCGTCTTCTTGGCCGCCGCCTTCTGCACCGTCGGCTTCCTCTCGGCCGCCTTCTTCACGGCGGCCTTCTTCACGGCCGCCCGTTTCACGGCTTTCGTCGCTTCTGTCGCGTTTTTCGGTTCACCGGCGGCGGTATCGGACCCTTGTTCGCCCACAGCGGAATCACCTCGTACAACCACCCGCCCAGCCCCCTTGGCCTGTGCTCTCACCGGCGATTTGGACACCCGGCCAGCCTAAAGCCCGGCACCGTCATCCGCCCCGGACCCGGAAGATCAGCCCCCGATTGGACCCCTGCCGCTTACCCGGGGACAGCGGTGCGGCATCCTTGTGACAGATCACACTGTTTGGACCGTCCGGCAAAATGGGGAACACGGTCCCCTGGTACCAAGGGGGAGCAAGGTTCCCCTGAGCAGGTCGACAAGGAGAGAACTCGTGGACGACGTTCTGCGGCGCAACCCGCTCTTCGCGGCGCTCGATGACGAGCAGTCCGCGGAGCTGCGTGCCTCCATGAGTGAGGTGACCCTCGCCCGTGGCGACTCCCTGTTCCACGAGGGCGACCCGGGCGACCGGCTCTACGTCGTCACCGAGGGCAAGGTCAAGCTCCACCGCACCTCCCCCGACGGCCGCGAGAACATGCTCGCCGTCGTCGGCCCCGGAGAGCTGATCGGCGAGCTGTCGCTGTTCGACCCCGGCCCGCGCACGGCGACCGCGACCGCGCTGACCGAGGTCAAGCTGCTGGGCCTCGGCCACGGCGACCTCCAGCCCTGGCTGAACGCCCGTCCCGAGGTGGCCACCGCGCTGCTGCGCGCGGTCGCCCGCCGGCTGCGCAAGACCAACGACGCCATGTCCGACCTGGTCTTCTCCGACGTGCCGGGCCGGGTCGCGCGCGCCCTGCTGGACCTCTCCCGCCGCTTCGGCGTGCAGTCCGAGGAGGGCATCCACGTCGTCCACGACCTCACGCAGGAGGAGCTGGCCCAGCTGGTCGGCGCGTCCCGCGAGACCGTGAACAAGGCACTGGCGGACTTCGCCCAGCGCGGCTGGCTGCGGCTGGAGGCACGGGCCGTGATCCTGCTGGACGTCGAGCGACTGGCCAAGCGGTCCCGGTAGGCGGTTTCCGGGGGCTGCCGCCCCCACCCGCCCACCCGCTCCGCCCCATCCTCATCACCATCCCGGCCCCCACGTCACCGGCCTCGTCCGCAGGCGCCGGAGCGGCTGGAAGGGCTGGGGGGGCTGGAGGGGCTGGAGCGTGGTTCCCCATGTCCGGAACAGTCGCGCCCCGCGGCCTGGCCCCCCTGGGCTTCATCGACCGCGAGGGCTCGCACGCGCGCGTGCACGGCCTGAAGGCGCCCAGACCCGCGGGCTGGGACTGAGACCCGGGACTGAGACCCGGGACTGAGACCCGGGACTGAGGGACCCGGGCGGGGCTAGAAGTCGGTCGGGATCAGCCCGTGCTCGGCCAGGTAGTCCAGCTGGGCCCGGACCGACAGTTCCGCCGCCGGCCACAGGGAGCGGTCCACGTCGGCGTACACGTGGGTGACGACCTCGGCGGGGCTGCGGTGGCCGTTCTCGACGGCCGTCTCCACCTGGGCGAGCCGGTGGGCGCGGTGCGCGAGGTAGAACTCGACGGCGCCCTGGGCGTCCTCCAGGACCGGTCCGTGGCCCGGCAGGACGGTGTGGACGCCGTCGTCGACCGTGAGCGAGCGCAGCCGCCGCAGCGAGTCCAGGTAGTCGCCCAGACGGCCGTCCGGGTGCGCCACGACCGTCGTACCGCGCCCCAGGACGGTGTCGCCCGTCAGGACCGCGCGGTCGGCCGGAAGGTGGAAGCTCAGGGAGTCGGCGGTGTGGCCCGGGGTCGGGACGACCCGCAGCTCCAGCCCGCCGGTGGTGATCACGTCACCGGCGGCCAGCCCCTCGTCCCCGAGGCGCAGCGCCGGATCGAGGGCACGCACGCGCGTGCCGGTCAGTTCCGCGAAGCGTACGGCGCCCTCGGCATGGTCCGGGTGGCCGTGGGTCAGGAGGGTCAGGGCGACGCGTTTGCCGGCCTTCTCGGCGGTGTCGACGACGTTCTCGAGGTGGCCGTCGTCCAGCGGGCCCGGGTCGATCACCACGGCCAGGTCGGAGTCGGGTTCCGAGACGATCCAGGTGTTGGTGCCGTCCAGCGTCATCGCGGAGGCGTTGGGCGCCAGCACGTTGACGGCCCGCGCGGTGGCGGGCCCCGAGAGGACCGCGCCGCGCGGCTGGCCGGGCAGGGCTGCTGCGTCCGTCATGGTCGGGTTCCACCGCTCGTCAGGTCGGTCGGTATGTACTTGGTGAACTCGTCGTGGCCCGGCCAGCTCAGGACGATCGCGCCGTCCGTCAGACGGGCACGGGCCAGCACCGGGGTCATGTCCCGCGCGGGCGCCGCCGCGAGCGTCTCGGCGGCCGTGGAGTACGGCACCAGTTGGCGGAGCGTGGCGATGGTGGGCGGCATCATCAGCAGTTCGCCCCTGTCGTAGCCGGCGGCGGCCTCGGCCGGGCGGATCCACACCGTGCGGTCGGCCTCCGTGGAGGCGTTGCGGGTGCGCTGGCCCGTGGGCAGGGCGGCGACGAAGAACCAGGTGTCGTAGCGGCGGCTCTCGAACTCCGGGGTGATCCAGCGCGTCCAGGCGCCCAACAGGTCGGAGCGCAGCACCAGGCCCCGCCGGTCCAGGAACTCGGCGAAGGACAGCTCACGGGCGACCAGGGCGGCGCGGTCGGCCTCCCAGTCGTCCCCGGTGGTGTCGCCGACGACGGCGTCCGGGGCCGGTCCGGCGAGCAGGACGCCGGCCTCCTCGTACGTCTCGCGCAC
The DNA here is from genome assembly GCF_040680735.1 of Streptomyces sp. NPDC051987. Lineage (NCBI taxonomy): Bacteria > Bacillati > Actinomycetota > Actinomycetes > Kitasatosporales > Streptomycetaceae > Streptomyces > Streptomyces sp. NPDC051987. Next base: position 65,667 of record NZ_JBFAXI010000041.1, read on the forward strand.
GGCGGCGCAGACGATCGCCTGGGCGCCCGCCTCGTCGACACCGAGCCGTTCGGCCCACCACGCGCGCGTGGGGCCCGCCCAGCGGACCTGGTGGTCGTCGTCGCGCGGGTCGACGCCGCCGCCCGGATACGCGTACGCGCCTCCGGCGAAGGCCATGGAGGCGCGTCTGCGCAGCATGTGGACGACGGGGCCGTCCGGGGTGTCCTTCAGGAGCAGCACGGTGGCCGCACGCTTCGGGACCACCGGCACGAGGGTGCCCTCCGCGTGTGCGCGGATCCGGTCCGGCCACTCGGGGGGATACCACTGTCCATCGGCCATTACCGGAGGCTATCCCGTAGGGAGCGAATGTTCGAGAGGGGCTCCACCGGGCCACCGCGCCACGGCCGACGCGGCACGGCCGACGCGGCACGGCCGACGCGGCACGGCCGACGCGCCACGGCCGACGCGGCACGGACGGCGCGGCACGGACGGCCCTCACGGCACCGAGGACCCTCACTGCACGGACGCCCTCGCGCCACCGCCTGCCCTCACGGCATCGACGACTCCTACGGCATCGACGGCGCCCACCGCACTCACGGTTCCAGCTCGACCTGGACCTCGACCTCGACCGGCGCGTCCAGCGGCAGCACCGCGACGCCCACCGCGCTGCGCGCGTGCACGCCCTTGTCGCCGAGAACCTCGCCGAGCAGTTCGCTGGCACCGTTGACCACGCCCGGCTGGCCGGTGAAGTCGCTCGCCGAGGCGACGAAGCCGGTGACCTTCACCACGCGCGCGATCCGGTCCAGGTCGCCGACGACGGACTTCACGGCGGCCAGGGCGTTCAGCGCGCAGACGCGGGCCAGCTCCTTGGCCTCCTCCGCGGTGACCTCGGCGCCGACCTTGCCGGTGACCGGGAGCTTGCCGTCCACCATCGGCAGTTGGCCGGAGGTGTGGACGTACGCACCGGACCGCACGGCCGGCTGGTAGGCGGCGAGCGGCGGGACGACCGCCGGCAGGGTGAGACCGAGTTCGGCCAACCTGGCCTCGATGGCGCTCATCAGGGCTTCTCCCGCTTCAGGTAGGCCACGAGCTGCTCGGGGTTGGGCCCGGGCACCACCTGGACGAGCTCCCAGCCGTCCTCGCCCCAGGTGTCCAGAATCTGCTTCGTGGCATGGACGAGCAGAGGCACGGTTGCGTATTCCCACTTGGTCATGGGGGCGACTGTATCCGTTGTGACGGAGGGGACACGTGGCCCACCGCACGCACGGTTGTCCACAGCCTCCCGCGTGAGTGTCCGGCGGACTGGTTAGTCTCGAAGACGTGAGCAGGCTCCAGGTCGTCAGCGGCAAGGGCGGGACCGGAAAGACGACGGTCGCCGCCGCACTCGCGCTGGCCCTCGCGACCGAGGGGAAGCGGACGCTTCTCGTGGAGGTCGAGGGTCGGCAGGGCATCGCCCAGCTCTTCGAGACGGAGGCGTTGCCCTACGAAGAGCGGAAGATCGCCGTAGCGCCGGGAGGCGGTGAGGTCTACGCGCTCGCCATCGATCCCGAACTGGCCCTTCTGGACTACCTCCAGATGTTCTACAAACTGGGCGGGGCGGGCCGGGCGCTGAAGAAGCTCGGCGCGATCGACTTCGCCACCACCGTCGCGCCCGGTCTCAGGGACGTCCTGCTGACCGGCAAGGCGTGCGAGGCGGTGCGCAGGAAGGACAAGGCCGGGCGGTTCGTCTACGACTACGTGGTGATGGACGCCCCGCCGACCGGCCGCATCACCCGCTTCCTGAACGTCAACGACGAGGTGGCCGGGCTGGCCAAGATCGGCCCGATACACAACCAGGCGCAGGCCGTGATGCGGGTGCTGAAGTCCGAGGAGACGGCCGTGCACCTGGTCACACTCCTGGAGGAGATGCCGGTCCAGGAGACCGCCGACGGCATCGCCGAACTGCGGGCCGCGCGGCTGCCGGTGGGCCGGGTCATCGTGAACATGGTCCGGCCGGAGGTGTTGGACGCGGCCGACCTGGAACTCGTACGGAATGTGCCGCGCACCGCCGTGGCGCAGGCGCTGTCGGCGGCCGGGCTGGGCGGGGCACGGCGCGGCGGGAAGGCCGAGCAGCTGGTGGACCCGCTGCTCGGGCAGGCCGCCGAGTACGCCGAGCGGTACGCGCTGGAGCACGAGCAGCGCGCGGTCCTCGCCGAGCTGGACCTGCCGCGGCACGAACTGCCGCTGCTCGCCGAGGGGATGGATCTGGCGGGCCTGTACGAACTCGCGACCGAGCTGCGGAAACAGGGGATGTCATGACTCCGGACCCGAACCAGGCGAAGGACCCCGCGGACAAACCGGCCAAGGGTGCGGCCAAGGACCCCGCCGACAAACCAGCCAAGGGCACGGCCAAGAACGGGGTGCAGGACACGGCCAAGAACGGGGCGCGGGACACGGCCAAGAACGGGGCGCGGGACACGGCCAAGAACCCGGCGCAGGACGGCGCGCGCCGGCTGGCTCACGCGCCCGCGCTCGACGTCGATCCGCTGCTGGACGCCCCGGAGACGCGGATCGTGGTGTGCTGCGGCTCGGGCGGGGTCGGGAAGACCACCACCGCGGCGGCCCTCGGCCTGCGGGCGGCCGAACGCGGCCGCAAGGTGGTGGTGCTCACCATCGACCCGGCCCGGCGGCTGGCCCAGTCCATGGGCATCGACTCGCTGGACAACGTGCCGCGGAAGGTGAAGGGCACCGAGGGCGGCGGCGAACTGCACGCCATGATGCTCGACATGAAGCGCACCTTCGACGAGGTCGTGGAGGCGCACGCGGACGCCGAGCGGGCGGCCGCCATCCTGGCCAACCCCTTCTACCAGTCGCTCTCGGCGGGCTTCGCGGGCACGCAGGAGTACATGGCGATGGAGAAGCTGGGCCAGTTGCGGGCCCGGGACGAATGGGACCTGATCGTGGTCGACACCCCGCCCTCGCGCTCCGCGCTGGACTTCCTCGACGCTCCGAAGCGCCTCGGTTCCTTCCTCGACGGCCGGCTCATCCGCCTCCTCACCGCGCCCGCGAAACTGGGCGGCCGCGCGGGCATGGCCTTCCTGAACGTCGGCATGTCGATGATGACCGGCACCCTCGGCAAGCTGCTCGGCGGGCAGCTGCTGAAGGACGTGCAGACCTTCGTCTCCGCGATGGACACGACGTTCGGCGGGTTCCGCACGCGCGCGGACGCGACGTACAAGCTGCTTCAGGCGCCCGGTACGGCGTTCCTGGTGGTGGCGGCCCCGGAGCGGGACGCGCTGCGGGAGGCCGCGTACTTCGTGGAGCGGCTGGCCGCGGAGGACATGCCGCTGGTCGGTCTGGTCCTCAACCGGGTCCACGGCAGCGGCGCCGACCGGCTGTCGGCGGAGCGTGCGCTCGCCGCCGCGGAAAATCTTGAGGAGCCCCGCATTGTGGATCAGGGTGGCGGGAAAGCTGGACTTCGTAACTCCCCCGACACGTACGACAGTTCTGAATCACCCGCGCCTGTGCCGTCCGAGTCCCGGCCCGACGAATCCCCCTCGTCAGGGCCCGAGGACATGGCTGCGGACCCGACTGACGAATCCCCCTCGTCAGAGAGCCCGGCGTCAGAAAGCCTGGCGTCACAAAGCCCGGACCGCACCGTCGACCAGCTCACCGCAGGCCTGCTGAGGCTGCACGCCGACCGTATGCAGCTGCTCTCCCGCGAGCAGCGCACACGTGACCGCTTCACCGCGCGCCATCCCGAGGTGGCCGTGGTGGAGGTGGCCGCGCTCCCCGGCGATGTGCACGACCTCGCGGGGCTGCGGGACATCGGGGACCGGCTCGCGGCCGGCCGGCCCGAGCTGTCGTAGACCGGTCCGGTCGGCCCGGTCAGCTCACCGCTGCGTAGTTCTCGTACACCTCGTCGCTGTCGAGGGGGACGATCCCGGTCCCCCGCTCGTACTCCGAGCGCGCTGTCTCCAGGAGCCTGCGCCAGGAGGTCACGGTGGGCCGCCGGCGCAGCAGTGCGCGGCGCTCCCGCTCCGTCATGCCTCCCCACACGCCGAACTCGACGCGGTTGTCCAGCGCATCGGCCAGGCACTCGGTGCGTACCGGACATCCGGTGCACACCGCCTTGGCCCTGTTCTGCGCTGCTCCTTGAACGAACAGTTCATCCGGATCGGTAGTGCGGCAGGCGGCCTGCGCACTCCAGTCGGTTACCCAGCCCATACCGGCGCCGTCCTCTCCCGAATCGAGGCTCCCCCACGGCGGCAGCGGCATATTCACCGCCGCCAGTTGAGGACGTTACGGAAGGTGGGCACAGCGCAACACCCCCTTCGGGCCCAATCTTGAATGGCCCGAACGGACTATGGGTAAGCGGCAGATCACCCGCGGGAGTGAGCTGGCGACATGCGTGATGATCGCGTCAAACCGGGACAGCTACGGTGCACCACAACGGACGCCAGGTGACACACAAGGCGGATTCGGACACGCCATCAACACATCACCCGAAAAAAAGTGGGTGGATTCCGAAACGATTCGGGGTCGCCGGACGTATTGATACATGGCCGCGCTGCTGTGACAGTTAAGAGCAGCTTAGGCCAAGGCCTGTCCGTGTGTCCGGCGAATGGCAAGGTAGACCGTTCATGTCGTCGTGCCGTCGTACGGCGTGAGGCAGGTCGCCCTCTATGTCACGATCCTGCACTCGAACATCCCGAGAGCCACCCGCTCCCGCGGAACGGCCAGGACTACGGATTAGGCTGCCCCCATGCCAAAGAAGCGCTCGGGCGGTGGTCTGTCGACCACGCAGCAGGCCGCCAAGTTCCTCGGTGTGAGTGTGCTCGCGGGAGCCGTGATGGCGGGCATCGCGCTGCCCGCGGCCGGGGCCCTGGGGCTCGCGGCCAAGGGTTCGGTCCAGGGCTTCGACGAGATCCCGGCCAACCTGAAGAGCCCGCAGCTCAGCCAGCGCACCACGATCCTCGACAGCAAGGGCAACCAGATCGCCCAGGTCTACTCCCGTGACCGCACGGTGGTGGACCTCAAGGACATCTCGCCGTACATGCAGAAGGCGATCGTCGCGATCGAGGACTCGCGCTACTACCAGCACGGCGCGATCGACCTGAAGGGCGTGCTGCGCGCGCTGAACAAGAACGCGCAGAGCGGCGGGGTCGCCCAGGGCGCGTCCACGCTCACCCAGCAGCTGGTGAAGAACTACTTCATCGAGGAGGCCGGCGACGACCCGACCAAGGTCGCCGAGGCCACCCAGCAGACCCTCGGCCGCAAGGTCAAGGAGCTGAAGTACGCGATCCAGCTGGAAGAGAAGCTGGGCAAGAAGAAGATCCTCGAGAACTACCTGAACATCACCTTCTTCGGTGAGCAGGCCTACGGCATCGAGGCCGCCTCCCAGCGCTACTTCTCCAAGCACGCCAAGGACCTGAACCTCCAGCAGTCGGCCCTGCTCGCGGGCATCGTGCAGTCACCGAGCCGCTACGACCCGGTCAACGACGAGGCCGAGGCGACCAAGCGGCGCAACGTCGTGCTCGAACGCATGGCCCAACTCGGCGACATCTCCCAGGCGGAGGCCGACAAGGCCAAGGAGGCCCCGCTCGGCCTGCACGTGACCCAGCCGAAGAACGGCTGCATCACCGCCGTCAAGGGCGCCGGGTTCTTCTGCAAGTACGTGGAGAACGTCTTCCTCAACGACCCGGTCTTCGGCAAGACCTCGGCGGAGCGCGCCAAGCTCTGGAACCAGGGCGGCCTGACCGTCCGTACGACCCTGGACCCGCAGGCCCAGGACTCCGTGCAGAGCTCGATCAAGGACCACGTCTACAAGTCCGACTCGGTCGCTGCCGCCGCCACCCTCGTGGAGCCCGGCACCGGCAAGATCCTGGCGATGGGCCAGTCGAAGCCGTACGGCTACAACAAGAACGAGACCGAGTACAACTTCTCGGTCGACCGGGACTACGGCGGCTCCAACTACGGCTTCCCGACGGGTTCGACGTTCAAGCCGTTCGTGGCGGCGGCCGCCATCGAGGGCGGCACGCCGGCGACGCAGGAGTACTCGTCGCCGTACAAGATGAACTACCCGAGCCCCGTGCAGCAGTGCAACGGCAAGCAGTGGGTCAACACGTCGGGCGAGGAGGTCGAGAACGAGAACGAGTCCGAGGTCGGGCCGTACCAGATGAAGAGGGCGATGGCGAAGTCCATCAACACCTACTTCGTCCAGCTGATCTCCGACATCGGCCTCTGCCCGGTGGTCAAGATGACCGACTCGCTCCACGTCCACCAGGGCGACGGCTCGAAGCTCCCCGAGACCCCGTCCATCGCCCTCGGCGCGATCGGTCTCTCCCCGCTGACCATGGCGAGCGCGTACGCCGCCTTCGCCGACCGCGGCATGTACTGCACGCCGGTCGCCATCGAGTCGATCACCCAGAAGGTCGCCAACGAGCAGAAGTCCCTGGCCGTCCCGAAGTCGACCTGCTCGCGCGCGATGAGCGAGAAGACCGCGGACACGATCAACACCCTGCTGCGTGGTGTGATCGACTCCGGTACCGGTCAGCAGGCCGGCCTGGACGACCGGGAGAGCGCCGGCAAGACGGGTACGACGGACTCCCGCAAGAACGCCTGGTTCGTCGGCTACACGCCCAACCTCGCGGGCGCGGTCTGGGTCGGCAGCGCCAAGCAGAACATCGAGATGACCAACATCTCGATCGGCGGTGTCTACCACTCCGAGGTCTTCGGCGCCGACACCCCGGGCCCGATCTGGAAGGACGCCATGACCGGCGCCCTGGACGGCAAGCCGGACGAGTCCTTCAACCTCGTCGACATCCCGGACGAGAACGACCACGGCAAGGGCAAGGGCAACGGTGATGGCAACGGCAACAACAACGGGGGCAACGACACGGGCGGCCTGATCGGCGGTCTCATCGGCGGCGCGAACGACGGCGGCACGGACGGCGGTGCCACCCCGAACCCGACCTTCTCCTTCCCCGACGGCTTCTTCCAGGGCAACGGGAACGGCGGGAACAACGGGAACGGCGGGCACCGGGGCTGATCTCCCCGACAGACTCCGGCGGTACGACGGTGGGGCCGCACCTCTTTGCGACCCTTCACCGGGTACCTGCTCACCGGCAGCCTCGGCTTCGCCGCCCTGTTCGCCTA
>NZ_JBFAXI010000042.1:0-71488 GCF_040680735.1 Streptomyces sp. NPDC051987
GCTCCAGTACCGCCCCGACGTCCTCGACGGCTGCCTCACCGGCACCGGCCTCCGACGCCAACCAGCATGACGACATTACGCATTCAAGGTCAGTAGTCGACGGTCTTCGGGGCGGTGACGAGGATCTGCAGGGCTCGGACCAATTGGTTTGCGTCCGAGGGGGAGAGCGGGGCGAGGAACTGACGTTCCATCTCTTCGCGGGCGTGCTCGGCCTTGCGCAAGGTGTCCTGACCCGTTGGGGTCAGCTGCACGGTGTTCTTGCGCCGGTCCTGGGAGCTACGGTGGCGCTCGACGAGCCCTTTCTCCTCCAGGGCATCGACGAGCGCCACCATCGTCGTGCGGTCGACGCTGAGCCTGCCCGCCGCCTCCAGCTGGGACAACGGGTATTCCGCCGCGAGCACGACCAGGACCGCCAGCTCGCGGCCGTCGATGCCGAACGGCGCCAGCGCCAGCGCGGACGCCTCAGCCAGCCGCAGCTGCACGTGCTTGAGCAGATAGCCGAGTCGGGAGGCAAGGGCCTCAGAGGCTGCATGGTCCGTCATGCCCGCATCGTATCGTGGGACTGATCGTCAGGGTAGCTGACGATCATCTATGGTGACAGTGTTGCCGTCATCAGCGGCGACACGTCGAGCCGAAGGGTGCGTGTGCACCATGACCGACCAGATTCAGCACCGAGTGACGTTCGGCATCAAGACCACCCCGATGCGCGCCTCCTACGAGGAAATCCTCCGAGTGTGGCAGGAGGCTGACGCCTTGCCGGAGATCGCGGACGCATGGCTGTGGGACCACCTGATGCCGATCGCAGGCCCCAAGGACGGACAGATTCTCGAAGGGTGGACGCTGCTGAGCGCCTTGGCCGCACAGACCCAACGGCTTCGGCTGGGACTGCTTGTGACCAGCAATCGCATCCGCCAGCCCGCCGTCCTAGGCAAGATCGCAACGACGGTGGACGTGATCTCCCGTGGTCGCCTGGTCATGGGCCTCGGTGTGGGCGGCACCCACCAGCCACCCAACGCCGGTGGCATCACCGGCGAGAACCCCGCCGTCGCGGAGTACGACGCCTACGGCCTGACCCTGGTCCCGCCGGCCGAAGGCATCGCCCGCCTGGCCGAGACCATCACCATCCTCAAGCACATGTGGACGGAGGATGTCTTCGACTTCCACGGCCACTACTACACACTCAAGGGCAATCGCAACGAACCCAAGCCCGTCCAGCAACCAGGCCCGCCACTGCTGATCGGCGGCTGGGGAACCAGAACCCTTCGCCTGGTCGCCGAACACGCGGACATCTGGAACATCCCCGGCCCGCCGCACAACACCCTCGACTACATCACCCAACGCAGCCGCGTCCTAGACGCGCACTGCGTGGCTGCCGGCCGGGACCCACAGACGATCACCCGCTCCGTGCAGTACATCGTCTCCTACGACGACCCAGCCGGTGACCGCAAGGCCATCCGGGAGCTCATAGGCGCTGGCCTGACGCACATCGTGCTGAGCCTGCGAAGCCCCTACCCCCCGCAAGTCGCACACTGGCTCGTCGAAGAGATCATCACGCCCCTACGCGCGGAGTGCGACGGGCGCTGAAAGCCGCAGTCGTAGCGGGCAACCGATGTGCCATCACCTGGACTGATCGACCGTTGACACCGGGCCGACGCCCTCGAACGCAATTTATCCCGAGGTCGTTACAGATTCCGGGGACGACGCTCGTAATCCGGGGGTCACGGGGAATCCGAAATGCTCTCTGGCTCTTGACCGCGAGTCGGCCAGTCTGCGGGACTTCTCCCTCCACACTATCGGCCGACGCCATTCCCACACTCCACGACAGTGGGGTCGGCGGAGCCGGTGGACGCCAGATCGCTGAACGGGCCGCACCGAGCCCGGTGTTTCCGGGTCGGTGCGGCCCCGTTGTGGCCGGAGGTGTCACAGGCGGCGGACCGGCTCATGCGCGGTGCCGCCTCTGCTCGTTTCTCACATGTGTACGACGGGTGCCGCGTCGGGGTCCTGCTCCGGCACGCCGCGGCGGTAGAGGGCGACGCTGACCATGAGGCCGACGGCGAAGAAGGCGGCCGACCACCAGTAGGCGGTGGAGTAGGCCTTCAGCGCGGCGTGGGCCTGCACGGCGGGGTCCCTGGGGTTCTTGCCGACCAGGTAGTCGGTGGCGGCGCTGGTGGCCAGGGTGTTGAGGAGCGCCGTGCCGATGGAGCCGCCGACCTGCTGCATGGCGTTGACGGCGGCGGAGGCGACCCCGGAGTGCTCGGGGTCGACACCGGAGACGGCCAGGCTCATGGCGGGAGCGATCACCAGGCCGAGGCCGAGTCCAGTCACGATCAACGTGGGCAGGATGTCCGCGACGTACGAGCTGCCGAGGTCGAGGGCGGTCATCCAGGCCATGCCGGCCGCGGCCAGGCCCATGCCGAGCGGGACCACCGCCTTGGGGCCGATGCGGGGGATGAGCACGTTGGTGGCGAGAGTGCTGGTGATCATGAGTCCGGCGACCATCGGCAGGAACGCCAGTCCGGTCTCGATGGGCGTGTAGCCGAGGATCTGCTGCAGGTAATAGGTGAGGAAGAGAAAGACGCCGAACATGCCGGCACCGCTGATCAGCATGGAGATGAAGGAGGCGCCGCGGTTGCGGTCGAGCAGCACGCGCAGGGGGAGGAGGGGGTGGGAGGACTTCGTCTGCCACACGGTGAACGCGGCGAGCAGGACGGGGCCCGCGGCCAGCCAGCCCCAAGTCTGCGGGGAAGTCCAGTCATGACTTTCGGCGTTGGCGAAGCCGTAGACCAGGCAGAACAGTCCGCCGCCGACGAGGACGGCGCCGGGGATGTCGAGGGTGGCGGTCGTGTCGCGGGTGGTGCGACGCAGCAGCACGGTTCCACCGATGAACGCGACAGCGGCGAAGGCGAGGTTGACGTAGAGGGTCCAGCGCCAGTCGAGGTGCTCGGTGAGCACACCGCCGAGGAGCAGGCCGACGGCACCGCCGGCGCCGGCGATGGCGCCGAAGACACCGAAGGCCTTGGCGCGTTCCTTGGGGTCGGTGAACGTGGTGGTGAGCAGTGACAGTGCGGCCGGTGCGAGGAGGGCGCCGAACAGGCCCTGGATGGCGCGTGCGGTGATCAGCATCTCGAAGCTGCCCGCGGCGCCGCCGAGAGCGGAGGCGCCGGCGAAGCCGACCAGCCCGACCAGGAAGGTGGCCTTGCGGCCGAAGAGGTCGGCTATACGTCCGCCGAGCAGCAGCAGGCTGCCGAAGGCGAGGGCGTATGCCGTGACGACCCACTGCCGGTCGCCGTCGGAGAAGCCCAGGTCCTTCTGGGCCGCGGGCAGGGCGATGTTCACGATGGTCGAGTCGAGCACCACCATGAGCTGGGCCACGCCGATGACGGCGAGGATCCACCAGCGATGACGAGGCGGCGCGTCGGCCGACGGAAGCGAGGACACGGTGGCCGTGTCCGGTCCGTAGGTCGAGGTGTGGGACATGAGGAGGTCTCCAGACGAGGTGGTCAAGGGGCAGGAGAGTGTCCTGCTACGGCACGGACGGCTGCTTCGTCGGAGCTCGTCACATGGCACGGCGCGGAAGCGGGAAGGGAGGGTCAGGCCGCCGGACTTCCCGATCCCGGGTGACGGACTTCCGCGCGGCGCTGAAAAGCGGCACCGAGCGGAAGTACGACCGCGATGGGTTCGTGCCCCGGGCCGGGCTCGTCGACGGCCTGTCGGCGGGCTGCCTGAGCCGAGGCGGGGGAGAAGGTCTGCCAGAAACGGGACTGCCGGTTCACGGTGCTGACCAGAGGCGTGAGGTCGTCCCCGGCCGGGATGTCGGGCACGCCGAGACGGTCCGCGGTCTGCCCCAGTGACCGCCGGAGCACGCTGTGGAGGAGGTCGCGCAGTTGCCCCTCGGACAGGACCGTGCCCGGGGCGTGAGACGTCGCGTGGGCCTGCGCGGCGATCACGGCAGCGGTCGCCGTGCGTGAGGCGGCGTCGGGCGCGGCCGTCAGGTCGTTCAGCAGGTCCTGGAGGCGACGGGCGCCGGCGTGGTCGACGACGTCCTGGTACAGGCGCTCGTCAAGGCCGAGAAGATGGGCGACGTACGACCAGTACCGGTAGAGGTGGCGCTCCTCCTCGTCAGTGATCTCGACGCCGACGGCCGCCAGTGCCTGGAAGGCGACGAGGGTGAAGCCGAGCCAGGTGCGTGCCATGTCCAGTTGGCCGACCGGAAGACCCGGGGCGCCGCTGTTCCAGTGCGCGAGGGATGTGGTCCGCATGCGGGCGTGGTGCAGCCGCGCCTCGACGGTGGCCACGTAACCCGGGCCTCCGCGCAGCAGCCCTCCCGGCCGGATGGTCTGCCGTGCCCATACGCCGGCCTGCACGAGGTGGCGTGAAGCAGTGGGTGCATGCCTGTCTGCTGCGGCCACCGCCCGCGCGATGGCCGGGGAGGCGTAGGCGTGGACGAGGGCACTGGTGATCGAGCAGATGGCGAACCACAGGGGTGGGACGGACAGGCTCACGACATCGCCGCGGTGGAGCATCAGGGGATCGACCCAGGACGGGGTGGTCTCCGTCTGCCTCAGCAGTGCCGCCACGGCTTCGGGAGGCCGCTCATCGAGGGCTGCCAGGCCTTTCCGCAGGCCGGTGTCGAGGGCCTGCCGTGCCTTGGCGCCGTGGAGGTCCAGTTCGGCGATGACGGCGTCGGCGAGCGGATCGCCGGCGGTGAGCAGCGGCGCCGCGCACTCGACGTCGACGCGGTGTCGGGTGGGCCCCGGGACGAGGCCGACTGCTGGTCCGGGTGCCGTGTGGGGGATGCGCTTCGCGGACATGGATCTCCACTTCAAGTGCGGCCAGGCGCCGGGCGTCCTGCCGATCAGGCGGTTGGGGGGAGGCCGACAGTAGTGTCTGACACTCGTCAGATTACCGGTAACCTGACGGGTGTCAAGTAAGCTCGGTCAGGGGCGGCCGGCGACGTCTGAGAGGCTGACACCGCGCAGGAGCGAGCAAGCAGTTCAGGAGGCAGTGATGGGAGTACGAGCCGAGTCTGTTCGACGGCCGGGCCGCCCCGGTGCCGGCACCTCTTCGGTGCCGGACGAGGAGAGCATCCTCCAGCGAGGCCTTGAGGCCTTCGCGGAGCTGGGATACGACCACGCCTCAGCCCGTGAGCTGGCCCGACGCCTAGGTGTCAGCCACAACTTCATCAACGACCGGTACGGGTCGAAGGCGGCGTTCTGGCGTGCGGTGATGGACCATGCGCTGAGTGCGCAGCTGGGGCGGATGCCGCAGGTGGACCCCGAAGCGGATGACGCCGAGCGGCTGCGGCAGATCATCATCGGCTTCTACCGGACCGCGGCGGACACGCCGCTGATCGGACGCATCTTCGTCGACGAGTCCTCCCGGGACACCGAGCGGCTGGACTACCTGTACGAGCGCTTCGTGGCACCGACCCTGGAACTCATGTCGTCCAGCATCGAGCGGCTCGTCGCCTCCGGACGCATGGCGCCCGTCCCGATGGATGTGCTGTTCTTCGCTGTCGTGCCGCCTGTTGGGGGCATGGTCGACGGCCCGATGGCGCGCCGCCTGGGAAGGCCCGAGCCCGTCTCGTCGCAGCTGCTCGCGGACACGGCGGACGCGCTGGCGACGCTCGTGGTCAACGGACTGCTCGCCACGGGCGAGCCGGGACGGCGCTGAGTCCGGCCGAGCGCCCGCCCGGTGCGGCATCTGCGTTGAACCCCAACTGACGCTCCGCCGTCGACGTTCGGGAATGTGAGCACGCCGACGACGCTCCTCCTGCACGGCGTTGCCGGCCCGACCACACCGGCCCCGATGCCCTCCGGCTGTTCGCCGAGTACCCGTGCCGCGGTGGATCCGCGACTCGTCGGCCGATGTCGCGGTAACGGTCGGCCGAGCGCTCGCCCACACCGGAGCGCGGTCCCGGCCGGACCCGCCGATCCAGGTGGAGGAGGTCAGCATGAGAGCGCCCGCCGACCCCGCAGCGCGCATCAGCGCCGCGGCGATCAAGGCTGTGGCGCTCTCACACTGCGGCACTCGTCGCCCCCTGACACTCGGCCCTGCGTCCAGGTCCCCCTCGCCGTACAGTGCCCATGTGGGGATCGACGTCGACACCTTCCTGCGTGATCTTGCCCGAGAGCTCAGGCCCCGCACGGACGAGCTGACGGACGCCGTGCTTCAGGAGATCTCGCCCGACCTTCCATGGGTGTGGGAGTACGAGGACACCGCCATCGTGGCGCCGGCAGCCGTCTCCCAGCATGTCACCGCCACGCTGGACATCAACGAGTACGGCCTCGACGCGGCCTCGGCAGCGGCCCCGCCCGCCGATATCGAGACCGCTCGCGTGCTCGTGCGGCACGGAGTGCCGCTCACCGAGTTCCTGCGAGCGCTCAGGCTGGGCCATGCGAGCCTCCACCGCATCGTCGGCGAGGAGGTCTACCGGCTGGCCTCGGACAATGGCCTGGCCAGCGAAGCGTTGATCACTTGGAACGCACAGAGTTTCACGTACATGAACCGCGTCGCGGAAGAGGCCGTGGCGGTGTACCAGGAGGAGCGCGACCGCTGGCTGCAGCGTCGGCTGGTGGTGGTCAACGAGGCGAGCCGACGGGTCGGGGCCACACTCGACATCACCCGAACCGCGCAGGAACTGGCGGATGTGGGCACCGAATACCTCGCCGACCTGGTCACCGTCGACCTGCTCGACGCCCTGCTCCCGGGCAGGGCCGCACGACCGGCTACCGGCCGACTGGTGCTGCGCCGGATCGCCCAACGGTCCGCCCTGCGCGACTGCCCGGACTCCGCGTTCCCGTTGGGGCAGGCCCACACCTTCCCCGAGGGATCGGAGCCCGGCCGCGTGCTGGCCACCGGGCAGCCCATCCGGTACAGCATCACCGCAGCACAGGTCCCGCAGTGGATGGCGCAGTCCGCGGTCCAACGGGAAGCCCTGCGTACCTTCGGCGTCCATTCGATGCTGCTGGTGCCGCTGTGGGCCCACGGCAGGCCACTGGGCCTGGTGCAGTTCTTCCGGCACCGCACCACCGCCGCCGCCTTCGACGAGGAGGAACTGCTCCTGGCCCAGGAGATCGCCTCGCGAGCCGCGATCCACCTCGACAACGCCAAGCGCTACACCCGCGAGCGTGACACCGCCCTCACCCTCCAGCGCAGTCTGCTGCCAGAGCCGGTGGCGGAACAGTGCGCGGTCGGGACGGCCTCCCGTTACCTGCCCGCAGAGTCCGGCGTGGGAGGCGACTGGTACGACGTGATCCCGCTCTCCGGAGCCCGTGTCGCACTCGTCGTCGGCGACGTGGTCGGCCGGGGCCTGCACGCCTGCGCCACCATGGGCCGGCTACGGACGGCCGTGCGCACCCTCGCGGACATCGATCTCATGCCCGATGAATTGCTGACCCATCTGGACGACGTGGTGATCCGGCTCCAGCGCGAGGAGACGCGGGGTTCGGACGAGATGAGCGCCACCTGCCTGTACGCGGTCTATGACCCGGTCTCCCGCCTGTGCTCAGTGGCCAGCGCCGGACACCCGCTGCCGGCCCTGGTCTCTCCCGCGACGGTCGGCACCGGCGCGGCCGCACGTGAAGTCGTCTTCCCGGAGCTGCCGATCGGGCCGCCTCTGGGGCTGGGCGGGCTGCCTTTCGAGACAGCCCAGTTCGAAGTGACGGAAGGCAGTCTGCTGGTCCTGTACACGGACGGCCTCATCGAAAGCCTCGTCCGTGACGTGGACGCCGGGCTGGCGCTGCTGGCGGACGTCCTCGCCCGGGCGCCGGCCTCGTTGGAGGAGACCTGCGACGCGCTGCTGTCCGCGCTGCTCCCCACCAGCCCCGCCGACGACGTCGCCCTCCTGGTGGCCCGGACCCGGACGCTGGATGCCGGCCACGTCGCCACGTGGGATCTCCCCTCCGATCCGGCGGTGGTGGCCACTGCCCGCGAGCATGCGTCGGACTCGTTGGCCGCATGGGGTCTGGAGGAGCTGGACTTCGCCACGCAGCTCATGGTCAGCGAACTGGTCACGAACGCGATCCGTTACGGAAAGGATCCGGTTCAGCTGCAGATGATCTTCCAGTCGACACTGTTGTGCGAAGTCGCCGACGGGAGCAGCACGGCCCCGCACCTGCGCCGGGCGCGTGTCTACGACGAGGGCGGCCGCGGTCTGCTGCTGGTCGCCCAGCTCGCCGAGCGCTGGGGCACGCGGCATGGCCGCGAAGGCAAGGTCATCTGGGCCGAGCAGGCGCTGCCCGGAAGCCCCCGCGTGTGACGACCTCTGCAACCTGGAGATCGCCAGCATGGACTTCCACGAGTTCGTCACCGAGGAGGGCATAAAGGCGTGGTGGGAGGGCGCCTGAGACACTTCATCGGGTCCACCGCTCGTAGGCAGCCGCTGACTGGGGACGGTGTCGGCGTCCCTACACGGAGCTCGCCGCAGCTCTGCCGTGTCGCCGACCCGGGTGTGGCCGTTGCCGGAGAAAAAGCGGCCGATCAAAGATCGGTTTCTGCGAGACAGCGCTGAAGATCGAGGTGGCGGAACTGGTACACCGCTCCTGCCTGTCCGAACGGGATCCCGAAGGCCAACACGGTTACCAACCCATACCCGAGCCCCGAAGAGAATACTGCAGTCCGAAAAGAACTCCGATGATGAGCCCCGGGATGAGCCCGAAAGTGAGCCAGGATCTACCTTTCCAGCTCCAAATGATCTGCGAACTTGGGTGGCTTTCTGCTCTCGAATGCGAGCCGACCAGTGCAGCCGCTACTGCACACACGTCGGGGTCGGAGAGGCCGGTGGGCTGCTCGGCGGGGCGCGGGTTGGTGATGCGGTGACTCGCTTCCAGCGGGCGCTGTCGGTGGATTCCTCAGGGGCATCGGGCGACCCGCCGCCGGAGTGGGAGACCACGTCCGCGGGAACCCCGAGCTGTTCGTTCCCTGAAGCTCGGGGTTGCGGACCCGCACGCCGGCTCAGGCGGGCTGCCAGGAGAGGATCGACTGGTACGACGACTCGATACCGGCGGCCGCGATGATGCTCGACGGGACCTGGGCGGCCCCGGTGACGGTGTGGTTGTCCTGGATCACGACGCCCTTGCTGTCGTAGTCGGACGGGCCGTTGGGCCAGTAGTTGCCCTCGATGTCCGTGGGGTCGTACGTCCCGTCGCCCGCGGTGTAGTTCACGTGTTTGCTCCCCCAGGGCGACACGTTGATGTTCCACACGGCGTTGCCGAGGACCGACACGTAGGTGGCGCCGTTGTCCGTGTACAGGACGTGCCCGCCGGAGGTGTTGAGCTGGTCGTGGACCACGTTGCCGGTGACCTTCTCACCGCTCGCCATCGAGGTGCCGGTGATTCCGTTCGTGTAGACGGCACCGCCGTCGCCGAGCAGGGACATGTGGTCGTAGATCGAGTTGTTCGAGATCGTGTTGTTGTTCGAGTAGTTGGGCTGTGCGGGCAGGCTCACCTTGTCCGGCCAGCCGCCCCAGCCGATGGAGATCGCCGTGTAGGGCACGTGGTCGATCTGGTTGTGGGTGATGGTCGACGTCTCGATGTATCCGGCGTCGATCGCGACCCCGCCGCGGTACTCGGCCGCGGTGCCGTAGAAGTGGCTGTCCTTGACGGTGATCCCGCTGGTGTGCTGGGCCGCGCTGCTCGGCTGCGGGATGTCCACACCGCCCAGGTCAAGGCCGTTGCCGGAGATGTCGGTGAACACACAGGCGGTGACCGTGTCGTTCTGCGAGCCGTCGCCGAGGTCCAGTCCGGCCGCGCCGAGGTGGACGAAGTAGTCGTGGTCGAAGTGGATGCTCTTGTCGTAGGTGAAGCGGACGGCGCCGGGCATCTTGGTCCAGTTGCCGTAGGGGCAGGTGCCCCCTGACACGAAGGTGCACAGTCCCTGGGTGGCGTAGCCGGTACTGCCGGTGACCTGGTAGGTCGCCTGGATCTCCGAGAAGCCCGTGCCGGTGTTGGAGGTCGTGTAGTTCGCGTAGCTGAACTGGATGCCCTGGAAGCCGACGTGGCTGAGTTCGTCGGACGCCTTGCCGGAGGTCGCCACCAGGGTGTCGAGCGAGGGCGCCTCGACGTCCGCGGTGGTCAGGTCCTCGCCGGAACGGGGGATGTAGTAGAACCGGTGCTCGCTCTTGTCCAGGTAGAACTCGCCGGGCTTGTCGAGGAGTTCGTAGGCGTTCTCCACCGCTGTCGGCGCCTCGGTGATCGACTTGCGGCCGACCAGGTTGTAGGTGCGGCCCGAGCCGTCGGTCCGCATCACACGCTGGGTGGAGTTGTTCCAGCAGGGCTGCGCCATGGTGATGGCGGTGCCGGTGACGGCGGCGACCGGGCAGCGCGGTTCGGTCCACAGCCCGAGTCCGCCCCGGTAGACGAACTCGATCGCGGACGGGTTGCGCCAGCCGGCCATGGGGTCGCCGGACGCCGTGGTGTACCCGGTGGCCGTCTGGGTGACCGACACCGGCAGGGAGCCGGTCGCACGCTGGGCCCGCACGCCGTCCACGTAGAGCTGCCGGGTGTCGAGGTCGCTGGGGGCCGGAGCGGACCAGATGGCGCTGCCCGCGCCGGTCCGCGTCCAGCCGCTGATCCGGACACCGCCGCTGATGACCGGGGCCTGTCCGGCTGCCGCCTTCCACCAGACCGTGCCGGCCGTTCCGCCGCCGGAGTCCGCGGCGGTGAAGGTGAGTGTCTTGGTGAGCCGGTAGACGCCTCCGGCCAGTGTCACGGTGATCGGCCCCGACGTCGATTTGTCGATCGCCCGGACCGCGCTCTGCGCCTTGGTGAGCGTCCGGAAGGGAGCGGCGGCGCTGGTTCCCGGATTGCTGTCGCTGCCGCTGGGCGAGACGAAGTAGCTGACCGCGGTCGCCGCGTGTGCGGGCGGTGCCAGTGCCAGTGCCCCGAGGCTCAGGAACGCACAGAGGCCGGCCGCGATCGCGCGATAAGAACCGATGAATAAGCGGACCGCTTCGGAGGGTCCCCTGGTGCCTGCTTGCTGTCTGGTGGAAAACATGCAGGCAAAGTAGGAGAGCGGTCGGGAGACGTCAATGACTCCGACAGGAAACATCGGAGCAATGATGGGACTTCGTTACTCGGCGGGAACGCCCGGCCGGCCCTTCGCCGGGTGGGCGACCGCACTGAAGGCCTTCCTCACCCGGGAGTCGGGGCGCCCGCGCGCGACTGCCGCGCGATCTCGGCGGCGGGGAACGGCGTCCGCTTGCTCTCGGTGAGCAGCCGGCGGAAGAAGGAGTCCACGACGGCGGTAGGGCGTGCGTGCCGGTCGATGATCGCCGTGATCTCCGGCGGGATGTTGCCGGGCCGCCGGCCCGCGATCCACTCGCGCAGGAAGACCGCGCGTTCCGTGTCACCCCGCACGCGGTCGAGCACGTGGTACTGGAGCAGGTGGCTCGCGGTGTAGCAGCGGTCGTAGCCGAGGTGGTCCGCGAGGAAGCCGGACTCCTCCGCCGAGAGGTCGAAGCGGGAGCTGAGCGCGAGTCCGAAGTCGGCGAGGTAGAGCCGGCGGCCGTCGGTCAGGATGTTGTCGAAGTGGGCGTCGAAATGGACGAGTCCGCGAGAACTCATGAAGGCGGCCGCGTCCATCAGGGCCTTCTCCACCCAGGGGTAGGGCGAGCCGTTGCCGTCGTCGGGCACGGCGGTGTCGCCGTGGTCGGCCAGCCAGCCGGCGAGTGTGTGCGGCACGTGCTCCAGGAAGACCACCAGGCTGCGCGAGGACCGGCCGATGGCCTCCAGCCGGCGTCGAACGGCGGGTGATCCCTCCCAGTGCGCGACGGCCCCCTCCAGGCCCCCGAGCCCGTCGGTGAACCCCTCGGGAGGGGAGTCGGGCAGGACACGCCAGTGGTACATCAGCGGAAATCCCGCGAACTCACCACCGAGAACCCAGTTCGTGGTCATGATGTGCACGGCAAGCTCCCGCCAGGCACCGAACCCGGCCGAGCCCGCCCCGTACTGGTAGAACAACGGCAGTCCGAAGACGTTCGCCGTCGACCGCACGTTCTCCGCACGCAGTTCGGTGTCCGTCAGCGGGATCCGCTTGACGAAGACACGCGTTCCGTCGACGTCCAGCTCTGCCGACCTGCCGCCGATGCCCGACCCGAGCGGGCGGGCGGCTGCCACGACCTCCCCGAGCCGGTGATCGCTGAGCAGGGAGAGCCGCGTGCTCACGGCACCGTAACCGGCCAGACGCGCGGCGCGCAGCAGACTCTGGTCGGGCATCGACGGCTCCTCGGTGCCCTGACAGGGCTTCGGCAGTCCCGCGTACGGCACCGACCGTACGCCAAGGCGACGGGTTGCCGCCTCGGGCGACCTGTCGGTGCGAGGCCAGGCTGCCGGGCATGGAGTGCGGGACGCCTTCTCCCTCAGGCGCCGCGAACGCGCAGCTGTCGAAGAACCGCGAGGCGCCGCCCGCACCGGCACGGGCACCTGCGGCGCCCATCGGCCCCGGCAGGCATGCGCCTCAGACCGCTCACGCCGGTCTACTGCGCCCCGTACGCCGGCAGCGGCGTCCCCGCGTCCGCCAGCAGCTTCGTGGCCGCCTCGCCCGCCTCCGCCGGGGTCCAGCGGGCGCCCTTGTCGACCGTGGGGCCAGGTCGCCAGCCCTCCATGACGGTGATGCGGCCGCCCTCGGCCTCGAAGACCCGCCCGGTCACACCCGCGCAGGCGGCGGACGCGAGCCACACGACGAGCGGGGAGACGTTCGCCGGTGCCATGGCGTCGAAGCCGCCGTCGGCGGGGACGGCCATGGTGTCGGCGAACGCCGCCTCGGTCATCCGGGTGCGGGCGGCCGGGGCGATGGCGTTGACCTGGACGCCGTACCGGCCGAACTCCGCGGCTGCGACCAGCGTCAGCCCGACGATGCCCGCCTTGGCGGCGCTGTAGTTGCCCTGCCCGACCGAGCCCAGCAGCCCCGCCCCGCTGCTGGTGTTGACCACCCGCGCGGTCGGCGTCCGCCCGGCCTTGGCCTCGGCGCGCCAGTGAGCGGCGGCGTGCCTCAGCGGCAGGAAGTGGCCCTTCAGGTGGACGCGCAGCACGGCGTCCCAGTCGTCCTCGTCGAGGTTGACGAGCATCCGGTCGCGCAGGAAGCCGGCGTTGTTGACCAGCGCGTCGAGGCGGCCGTAGGTCTCCAGGGCCGTACGGACCAGCGACGACGCGCCCTCGGTGGTGGCGATGTCGCCGCCGTGCGCGACCGCCTGCCCGCCCGACGCCAGGATCTCGTCGACGACCTGGCGGGCGGGGCCGGTGGCGGCCCCGGTGCCGTCGAGACCGACGCCGAGGTCGTTGACGACGACCGCCGCGCCCTCCGCGGCCAGGGCGAGGGCGTGCGCGCGGCCGAGCCCGCGCCCCGCCCCCGTGACGACGGCGACGCGTCCGCTGCACAGTCCGTTCATGGGATTCATCCTCACGTCGTGGGTGGGCGGTTCACTTGTTGGTGGTGGCCGCGTCGAGGAAGGCCGGGCGTTCGCCGCCGCCGTGCACGAGGAGGCTGGCGCCGGTGATGTAGGAGGCGCGGTCGGAGGCGAGGAACACGCAGGCGGCACCGATCTCGGCCGGGTCGGCGAGGCGGCCGAGCGGCACGGTGCGGCCGACGGCGGCTATGCCGTCCTCGTCGCCGTAGTGCAGGTGGGACAGTTCGGTGCGGACCATGCCGAGGACGAGGGTGTTGACCCGCACCAGCGGCGCCCACTCCACGGCCATGGACCTGGCGAGGTGCTCCAGGCCCGCCTTGGCCGCCCCGTAGGCCGCCGAGCCGGGGGAGGGGCGACTGCCGCTGACGCTGCCGACCATCACCACCGACCCGCCGCCGGGCTGCGCGCGCATCACCTCGTAGGCGGCGAGCGAGGCGGTGAGGGGAGCGAGCAGGTTCAGTTCGACGACCCGCGCATGCCGCTGCGCCCCGCCTTCGGCGAGCATCCGGTACGGGGTTCCGCCGGCGTTGTTGACCAAGGTGTCGAGCCCGCCGTGCTCTTGGCGTACCTGCTGGAAGAAGGCGGTCACGGCGTCGGCGTCGCGCAGGTCGAGCGGGAGGAACCGGGCCGTACGGCCGGCCTCCTCCACCGGCTTCTCCGGAGGACGTCGCGCGCAGACGACGACGTCCGCCCCGGCCTCCAGCAGCCCCCGGGCGATCCCCGCACCGACCCCCCGCGTGCCGCCGGTGACCACCGCCACGCTCCCGCTCAGATCGATGACCACTGCCATGAGGCCCTCCCGGAGAATGTGCTCCGCTGCTACCTTCGTACCTAACAAACGTTTGGTGGAAAGGTAGCTGATCCGCTCATGGGTGTCTCCACCACAACCCCCGAAGAGGGCATCCGCGTCGTCGACGTCGACTTCCCACCGGTCAACGCGCTTCCCGTGCGGGGCTGGTACGACCTGGCCGCGGCGGTGCGCGCGGCCGGCGCCGACCCCGAGGTGCGGTGCGTCGTCCTGACCGCCACCGGACGCGGGTTCAACGCCGGCGCGGACATCAAGGAGATGCAGCGCACCGACGGACACGCGGCGCTCATCGGCACCAACCGCGGCTGCTACGAGGCGTTCGCCGCGGTCTACGACTGCGAGGTCCCGGTGGTCGCCGCCGTGCACGGTTTCTGCCTGGGCGGCGGTGTCGGCCTGGTGGGCAACGCGGACGCGATCGTCGCCAGCGACGACGCGACCTTCGGCCTGCCCGAGCTGGACCGCGGGGCGCTGGGTGCCGCCACCCATCTGGCCCGGCTCGTCCCGCAGCACCTGATGCGGACCCTGTACTACACCTCGCGCACCGTCACCGCTGCGGAGCTGCACCGGCACGGCTCGGTCTGGCGCGTCGTCCCACGCGAGCAACTCGCAGAGACCGCACTGGACTTGGCGCGCGAGATCGCCGCCAAGGACGGCCTGCTGATCCGCCTGGCCAAGGCCGCGATCAACGGCATCGACCCGGTGGACGTCCGCCGCAGCTACCGCTTCGAGCAGGGCTTCACCTTCGAGGCCAACCTCAGCGGGGTGGCCGACCGGCACCGCGACGCGTTCCTGGCCGCTGCCGCGGCGAAGTCCGCACTAGAGGAGGGGCGTTGACCGACAAGACGATGACCGCCGAGGAGGTCGTCGGCCGCCTGGGCAGCGGCATGACCCTCGGCATCGGCGGCTGGGGCTCCCGGCGCAAGCCCATGGCGCTGGTCCGTGCCCTGCTGCGCTCCGACGTCACCGACCTCACCGTCGTCTCCTACGGCGGCCCGGACGTCGGACTGCTCGCGGCGGCCGGGAGGATCCGCAAGCTCGTCGCCGCCTTCGCCACCCTGGACTCCGTCCCCCTGGAGCCGCACTTCACCGCGGCCCGACAGCGCGGCGCCTTCGAACTGGTGGAACTGGACGAGGCGATGTTCATGTGGGGGCTGACCGCCGCGGCCCAGCGGCTGCCGTTCCTGCCGATCCGCGCGGGCCTCGGTTCCGACGTCATGAGGGTCAACCCCCACCTGCGCACGGTCACCTCACCCTACGACGACGCCGAGGAACTGGTCGCCGTACCCGCCCTGCGGCTGGACGCGGCCCTGGTCCACCTCAACCGGGCTGACGCCCAGGGCAACGCCCAGTATCTGGGCCCCGACCCGTACTTCGACGACCTCTTCTGCCAGGCCGCGGACGCCGCCTACGTCTCCTGCGAGCAGATCGTCGACACCGCCGACCTGCTCAAGGACGCCGCCCCGCAGACCCTGCTGGTCAAGCGGGCCTTCGTGACCGGGGTCGTACAGGCGCCGAACGGTGCGCACTTCACCTCCTGCGCCCCCGACCACGGCCGCGACGAGGCCTTCCAGCGCGCCTACGCCCAGGCGGCCCGCGACCCGCAGACCTGGCGGGCGTTCACCGACCGCTATCTCTCCGGCGACGAGGAGACGTACCAGGCCGCGGTCACGGCATTCCACGAGGAGCGGGCGTGAACCACCCGACAGCGAACACGGCGAACAGTCCGAACGCGACGAACACTTCGAACGCGACGAACACTTCGAACGCGATCAACCCGGCGAACGCGACGACGCGCGCCGAGTACTGCGTGGTGGCGTGTGCGGAGGCCTGGCGGGGCGCCGGCGAGATCCTCGCCAGTCCCATGGGCACCGTGCCCACCATCGGCGCCCGGCTGGCGAAGCTCACCTTCGCCCCCGACCTGCTGCTCACCGACGGCGAGGCGCTGCTCATCGGCGACGTGCCGGCCGTCGGCGCGGCCGCCGAGGTGGTGGAGGGCTGGCTGCCCTACCGGCAGCACCTCGCCCTGGTGGCCACCGGCCGACGGCACGTGATGATGGGTGCGAGCCAGATCGACCGCCACGGCAACCAGAACATCTCCTGCATCGGCGACTGGGCCCACCCCACGCGCCAGCTGCTGGGAGTGCGCGGCGCTCCCGTCAACACCCTGAACAACCCCACCAGTTACTGGGTGCGCAAGCACTCGCCGCGGGTCTTCGTCGCCCACGTCGACATGGTCTGCGGAGTCGGCTACGACCGCGCCGCCGCGGCGGGCCCCTCGGCCACCCGCTACCACCGCATCCCCGAAGTCGTCAGCAACCTGGGCGTGTTCGACTTCGCCACCCCGGACCGCACGATGCGGCTGCGCTGCCTGCACCCGGGCGTCACGGTGGAGCAGGTCGTGGCGGCCACCGGCTTCCCGCTCACCGTCCCCGACGAGGTGCCGTACACCCGCGAACCGACCGCCGGTGAACTGCGGCTGATCCGGGAGGTCATCGACCCGGGCGGCGTCCGCGACCGCGAGGTGCCCGCATGAGCGACACCGCCGCGATCGTCACGCCGCTCACCACCCTCGTCGGGGTGCGCCATCCGATCGTCCAGACCGGCATGGGCTGGGTGGCCGGGCCACGGCTGGTGAGCGCGGCGGCCAACGCCGGCGCGCTGGGGATCCTCGCCTCCGCCACCATGACCGTGCCGCAACTGCGGGCGGCGGTCCGCGAGGTCAAGGCCCGCACCGAGGCCCCCTTCGGGGTCAACCTACGGGCGGACGCCTCGGACGCGGCCGACCGCGTCGGGGTCGTCGTCGAGGAGGGGGTGCGGGTCGCGTCCTTCGCGCTAGCGCCGAGCCGGGAGCTGATCGCTCGTCTGAAGGACGCGGGAGTGATCGTCGTGCCCTCCGTCGGTGCCCGGCGGCATGCCGAGAAGGTCGCGGCCTGGGGCGTGGACGCGGTGGTCGTGCAGGGCGGGGAAGGCGGCGGCCACACGGGCAGCGTGGCCACCACCGTGCTGCTGCCACAGGTCGTCGACGCCGTGGACATCCCGGTGATCGCGGCCGGCGGCTTCCGCGACGGCCGCGGTCTGGTGGCCGCACTGGCCTACGGCGCGGCCGGTGTCGCGATGGGCACCCGCTTCCTGCTCACCTCGGACAGCACGGTCCCGGACGCCGTCAAGGCCCGCTATCTGGCGGCGGGCGTAGCGGACATCACCGTCACCACCAAGGTGGACGGCCTGCCCCACCGGATGTTGCGCAGCGAGCTCGTCGACAGCCTGGAACGCTCCGGCCGGGTCACCGCACTGCTCCGCGCGGTGCGGCACGCGTCCGCGTTCAGGCGGGAGTCCGGCATGAGCTGGGCCGCCATGGTCCGCGACGGACTGGCGATGAAGCACGGCAAGGACCTGACCTGGAGCCAGGTCCTGCTGGCGGCCAACACCCCCATGTTGCTGAAGGCGGCCATGGTCGACGGCCGCACCGACCTCGGGGTGATGGCCTCCGGCCAGATCGCCGGACTCATCGACGACCTGCCGTCCTGCGCCGAACTGGTCGACCGGATCATGGCCGAGGCCCAGACGACGCTGAAGTGGCTGTCGGCCCTCTCCTGACGTCTGTCTCATGACCCCCGTCTGCTGACCCCCGTCTGCTGAGTCCGTCTGCTGACGCCCGTCTCCTGACGCCCGCCGGTTTCCCCGAGGTCTTGGGATCGGGGAGCCGACGGGCCCTGTCCCGCTCAGAGCCGTTCGATGATGGTGACGTTGGCCTGGCCGCCGCCCTCGCACATCGTCTGCAGCCCGAACCGGCCGCCGGTGCGCTCCAGTTCGTGCAGGAGCGTCGTCATCAGCCTGGCGCCGGTCGCGCCGAGCGGATGGCCGAGCGCGATGGCGCCCCCGTTCACGTTCACCTTCTCCGGGTCGGCGCCGGTCTCCTTCAGCCAGGCCAGCACGACGGGGGCGAACGCCTCGTTGATCTCCACCAGATCGATGTCGTCGAGGGTCATGCCGGCCCGCTTCAGCGCGTAGGCGGTCGCCGGTATCGGCGCCGACAGCATGCGGATCGGGTCCTCGCCGCGCACCGAGAGGTGGTGGACGCGGGCCCGTGGGGTCAGACCGTGCTCCCGTACGGCTCGTTCGCTCGCCAGCAGCATCGCCGCGGCGCCGTCGGAGACCTGGGAGGAGACGGCCGCCGTGATCCTGCCGCCGTCGAACACCGGCTTCAGGGACGCCATCTTCTCCAGGGTGGTGTCGCGGCGCGGGCCCTCGTCGACGGTCACCTCGCCGTAGGACACGAGTTCGCGGTCGAAGCGGCCCTCGTCGATGGCGCGGATCGCCCGCCGGTGGGAGCGGAGCGCGAACTCCTCCATGTCCTGGCGGGAGACGCCCCACTTCTCGGCGATCATCTCGGCGCCCGCGAACTGGTTGACCGGCCGGTCGCCGTAGCGGGCGCGCCAGCCCTCGGAACCGGCGTACGGGCCCTGGGTCAGGCCGAGCGGCTCGGCGGCCTGGCGGGTGGCGAAGGCGATCGGGATCATCGACATGTTCTGCACACCGCCCGCGACCACCAGGTCCTGCGTCCCGGAGAGCACGCCCTGGGCGGCGAAGTGCACTGCCTGCTGCGAGGAACCGCACTGGCGGTCCACGGTCGTACCCGGCACCTCCTCCGGCAGCCCGGCGGCCAGCCAGCAGGTGCGGGCGATGTCCCCGGCCTGTGGGCCGACGGCGTCCAGGCAGCCGAACACGACGTCCTCGACGGCCGCAGGGTCGGCTCCGGAGCGCTCCATCAGCGCCGTGAGCACGTGTGCTCCGAGGTCGGCGGGGTGCACGGCGGACAGCCCGCCGTTGCGCTTGCCGACCGGGGTCCGGACCGCTTCGACGATGTATGCCTCGGCCATGGTGCCTCCTGTTCGCTGTCGCGGGGTCAGTTCCGCAGGGTGATGCCCTCCAGCACCATCGACAGGTACTGGCGGGCTATCTCCTCCGGGCTGTGCTGGCCGCCCGGCCGGTACCAGGAAGCGGCCACCCACACGGTGTCGCGCAGGAAGCGGTACGTCAGCCGGGCGTCGAGGTCGGCGCGGAAGACCCGGTCGGCCACTCCGCGCTCCAGGGTGCCCAGCCACGCCTGTTCGAACTTCGCCTGCGAGTCGGCGAGATAGGCGAAGCGCGGCTGGGCCTGCAGGTGCCTGGACTCCTTCTGGTAGATCGCGACAGCGGCGTGGTGCCGGTCGATCTCCCGGAAGGACTCGGTGACGAGGGCCTCGATGGTCTCCCGCGGCCCGAGCCCGGCGGCCAGCACGCCGTCGTATCGTGACCAGAGGTCGTCCAGGAAGGTGGCGAGGATCTCGTCGATCATCGACTCCTTGGAGTCGAAGTGGTAGTAGAGGCTGCCCGCGAGCATCCCCGCGGCGTCCGCGATCCCGCGGACCGTGGTGGCACGGTAGCCCTGCGCGGCGAACACCTCGGCCGCGGTGGCCAGGAGTTGCCCGCGCCGGTCGGGCCCGGAGCTCACCGTCGTCCTCCTACGGTCACTGCCGCTGCTCGGCACCGGGACACGGGCGCCTCACGCGTGCTGGCTGCTGACGGAGACGGTCTCGCCGGTCATGTACGACGAGTAGCCGGACGCCAGGAACACGATGACGTTGGCGACCTCCCACGGCTCGGCGTACCGGCCGAACGCCTCCCGCGCGGTCAGTTCCTCCAGCAGTTCCGCTGTGGTCACCTTCACCAGGTGGGGGTGCATGGCGAGGCTCGGTGCCACGGCGTTGACCCGGACCCCGAACTCGGCGGCCTCCAGGGCCGCACAGCGGGTCAGCGCCATCACCCCCGCCTTCGCGGCGGCGTAGTGCGCCTGCCCCCGCTGCGCCCGCCAGCCGACCACCGAGGCGTTGTTGACGACGACCCCACCGCCACCAGCGGCCTTGAACCGCCGCAGCGCGGCCCGTGTGCACCGGAAGGTGCCGCCCAGTGTCACGTCGAGAACCCGGCTCCACTGCTCGTCGCTCATGTCGACGAGATCGGCGGTTCCCCCGAGACCCGCGTTGTTCACCACGATGTCGAGCCGCCCGTGCCGCTCCTCGGCGAGGTCGAACAGCGCGGCCACCTGCTCCTCGTAGGTGACGTCACAGGGCAGTGCGGCGACCCGGTCCGCCCCGAAGGTGTCGGCGAGTTCGGCCGCGGACTCCTTCAGCCGGCGCGCGTGCGCATCCGACACCACGACGCTCGCGCCCTCCTCCAGCAGCCTGCGCGCGGTCGCTCCGCCGATGCCGGCACCGGCGGCCGCGGTGACGACGGCGCCACGTCCTGCCAGCAGTCGGTGGCCGGGCACATAGGGCGGCGGGGAGGTGGTCACGGGCGGCCCTCCTTGGGCAGGCCGAGGACGCACTCGGCGATGATGTTCCGCTGTATCTCGTCGCGGCCCGGAAGAGCGAGCACCCGTCTCACAGGCGGGTTCACCGGCCTGGGCGGGCGCGCCGGACCCGAGCGGACCGGGACCCGCGGTGTCCAGCGGCACCCGGTGCAGAACCTGTGGTGGAACCTGTCGTGGAACTCCTCGACGCTGCTCATGGGCGGCTCCGGGCGCCTCTCGACGGCTGACGCCTCGTACGTTAACCTACCAAACACTTGTTAGGGAAGGAGGGGGTGGATGCCGGCTGCCCGTACCGCCGCACCGGGGAAGCCCGTCCGCCATGGGCGCCGCGGACCGGTCGCCGCGGTCACCACGGACCGGCCCGACCGCCGCGACGACCTGCGCCCTGGACCGGGCTCCCTCTCACACGCCCACGCGCACGCACACGCCCACGCACACGCCCACGACGCGACGGCGACGGCCGTGTCCCTCGGCGGCAGAGACCTCCGCGCGACGAAGCAGGCGGACACCTGATGGATCTCGACTTCTCCGCGGCCGAGGACGCCTTCCGGGCCGAGGCGCGCAGCTGGCTCACCGCTCACGTGCCGGGGACGCCGCTGCCGTCCCTGGAGACGGAGGAGGGCTTCGCCGCCCACCGGGAATGGGAGCGCACCCTGTCCGCCGACCGCTGGTCGGTGGTCTCCTGGCCCGAGAAGTACGGCGGAAGGGGCGCCTCCGTGGTGGAGTGGCTGATCTTCGAGGAGGAGTACTACGCGGCCGGCGCGCCCGGCAGGGTCAGCCAGAACGGCATCAACCTGCTGGCCCCGACCCTCTTCGAACACGGCACCCCCGAGCAGTGCGCCCGCGTCCTTCCCCCCATGGCCGCCGGAGAGGTGGTCTGGGCCCAGGCCTGGTCCGAACCCGAAGCCGGCTCGGACCTCGCCTCCCTGCGCTCCACCGCCCGAAGGACCGACGGGGGCTGGCTGCTGAACGGCCAGAAGACCTGGTCCTCCCGAGCCGCGTTCGCCGACCGCGCCTTCGGCCTCTTCCGCAGCCACCCGGGCGCGGACAAGCCCCACCGGGGCCTGACCTACCTGATGTTCCCGCTCGACGCGGACGGCGTGACCGTACGGCCCATCGGGCGGCTCGACGGCAAACCCGCCTTCGCCGAGCTCTTCCTCGACGACGTCTTCGTGCCCGACGAGGACGTCATCGGCGACCCCGGTCAGGGCTGGCGGGTCGCGATGAGCACCGCGGGCAACGAACGCGGCCTCACGCTGCGCAGCCCCGGCCGCTTCACGGCCGCCGCCGACCGGCTGGTCCGACTGTGGCGGGACCGGGCCGACCCCGCCGACACGGCGCTGCGCGACCGCGTCGCCGACGCGCTCATCGGAGCCCACGCCTACCGGCTGTTCACCTACGCCGGTGCCGCACGCATCGCCGCCGGCGGGGCGATCGGCGCGGAGTCGAGCATGAACAAGGTGTTCTGGTCCGAGCTGGACATCGCTCTGCACGAGACCGCGCTCGACCTGCTCGGTCCGTACGGCGAACTCGCCGACCACGCCGAGGAGGCACCCGAGGACGGCAGTTGGGCCGAGGGCTACACCTTCTCCCTGGCCGGACCCATCTACGCCGGCACCAACGAGGTCCAGCGCGACATCATCGCCGAGCGGCTGCTCGGCCTGCCGAAGGGACGCCGGTGATGCGGTTCCTCCTGGACGACGAGCAGCGGGAGTTCGCACGTTCACTGGACAGCATGCTGGCGGCGGCGGACACCCCGGGCGCCGTCCGTGCGTGGGCCCGCGGCGACCAGACCCCCGGACGAGCACTGTGGGCCCGCCTGGCCGACTCCGGCGTCTTCGGCCTGGCCACCCCCGAGGAACACGGCGGCCTCGGCCTGCTCCCGCTCGAACTCGACCTGGCGTTCATCCAGTTGGGGCGCCACGCGGTCCCCGGCCCGCTCGCGGAGACCGTCGCCGCGGCGGCCCTCCTCGACCGCCTCGGCGACCGCACCGCCGCAGCCACCTGGCTGCCCGGCATCGGGTCCGGGAAGACCATCGCGACCGTCAACCCCTTCACCGACGCCAGCCCCTACGCGCTGGACGCGGACGCCGCCGACCTGGTTCTCGTCGTGGCGGACGACACCGTGTTCGTCGCCAGGTCCACCGGGCCCGTCCAGCAGTCCGCGGACCCGGCCCGGCGGCTGTCCCGGCCGACGGGTGCCACCGTCCTGACCGAGGGACCGCACGTGCCGCGCGCCGCCGCGCACGCCGCCGACGTCGCCGCCCTTGCCACCGCGGCGCAGGCACTGGGCGTGGGCCGGGCGCTGCTGGAGCAGACCGTCGCCCACGTTCGCCGGCGCCACCAGTTCGGTCAGGCGATCGGTTCCTTCCAGGCCGTCAAACACCGCCTCGCCGACACGCTCATCGCCCTGGAGTTCGCCGAGCCGCTCGTCCACGCCGCCGCCCTCTCCCTGGCCTCCGCCGCGCCCCGGGCCGGCCGGGACGTCGCGGCGGCCAAGGTCGCCACCGGCGAGGCCGGGTACTTCGCGGCCCGCACGGCCCTGCAGTGCCACGGCGCGGTCGGCTACACCGAGGAACTCGACCTGTCCCTGTGGCTCCGCAAGGCCCGCGCCCTCCGCATGACCTGGGGCACCCCGTCCGCCTGCCGCGCACGCGTCCTCGCGCCCTGAACCGCGCTGCCGTACCAGCCGCACGTTCTCGGGGACTGCCGAGCGGCTGCAACTCCTCGGAAGCGACCCGGTGGTCTACGGCAAAGCGGTGGGCGTCGGCGGCGTCCGGCCTGTCAGGCGCGGTCGTGAAGAGTGACGTGGTAGCCGTCGGGGTCGGCGAAGGTGAAGGTACGGCCGAAGGGGCCGTCGATCGGTGCCGAGACGATGGTGTGACCGTCGGCGGCGAGCGCGTCGTGGATGGCCTGGACGTCGGTGGCGTGGAGCCAGAGCGCGACGCCCGTGCCGGGCCGGCTGACGGAGGCGAGATCGGTGCCGGGCAGGACGTCGCGCAGGGCGAACGCGATCGGCTTCGTCTCGAAGACCACGGCGTGCGGGGGACCGGCCTGCGAGCGGACGAGGCCGAGGTACTGCTCGTAGAACGCCTGCGAACCGTTGAGGTCGCGTACCTGGAGGGAGATGAAGTCGGGGCCGGTGGCGGGCATGGTGATGCTCCTTCGCTACGTGTCAGATTCCTGACACGAGGCAATGTATGTCAGAATGCTGACATGAGTCAAAAGGGTTCCGGCGTCGATCTGGACAAGTCACTGGGCTACCTGCTGAAAGAGGCTTCGAGCGCCCTGCGCGCAGCCATGGAGGAGGTGCTGCGGCCACTCGGGATGACCGTGACGCACTACTCCTGCCTCGAACTGCTCGCTCAGCGGCCGGGCTTGTCGAACTCCGAGCTCGCGCGTGGCGCGTTCGTGACGCGGCAGTCGATGAACGTGCTGCTCCAAGCCCTCGAACGAGACGGCTATGTGACCAGGCCCGCGGAAGCGCCCGTGGGAAAGGCCCTTCCCGCACGGCTCACGCCTCGCGGCCGTCGGAGCCTGGAGAAGGCGAGTGCGGCGGTACGGGCCGTCGAAGTGAGAATGCTGGCCGGCCTGACGGAGCCCGAACAGGCAGCCGCGTTCCGGATCCTGCGGAGCATGGTTCATTCCCTGCGCAATGACGACGACGCTGCCTAGTCGTTGACGTGCGCACGCATTCGCAGCGCCCGCACAGGCGGCCAGGGGTCGCACGCCGCGCCTGCGCGTGACCGGTCTGCGGCGGGCCGGAGCGCGCGGTGCCTTGTCGCGGTGGAG
Source organism: Streptomyces sp. NPDC051987 (assembly GCF_040680735.1). Taxonomy (NCBI): domain Bacteria; kingdom Bacillati; phylum Actinomycetota; class Actinomycetes; order Kitasatosporales; family Streptomycetaceae; genus Streptomyces; species Streptomyces sp. NPDC051987. The sequence goes on from NZ_JBFAXI010000042.1 coordinate 24,358, forward strand.
CCCGGGGGATTCGTCACGAAGTGTCGGCGGCGGGGTGGCTGTTCTGATCGTGGGCGAGCGCGTGGATGATGGCGGCGGTGTCTGTGTACAGGTCCAGGTACTGGCTGTGGCGGCGGTCGTGGACGGTGGTCGTGGCGGGATCGGGTCGGATGACTGTTTCCGGCGGGTTCCAGACGGTGATGTCCGCCTGGCCGATCAGTGCGGCGGCGAGGTAGGCGGCGCCGTAACTGGCCCCGATGGTGGTGCGGGGAACGGTCTGTTCGAGGCCGGTGACGTCGCTGACGATCTGGGGCCACAGGCTGCCTCGGGTGCCGCCGCCGGCTGCGACGATCCGACGGATGTCGGCGCCGGCCGTGAGCATGGTCTCGATGTTGTGCCGGACGCCGTGCGCGGTGGCTTCCAGCGCCGCGCGCATCAGGTCGCCCCGGGTGTGCCGCAGGGTGAGGCCGGCGATCACGCCACGGGCGTCGGGGTCCATGAGAGGGGTGCGCTCTCCGGCGAAGTAGGGGAGCATCACCAGGCCGTTCGCGCCCGGGGGCGAGGCGGCTGCTTCCTCGAAGAGCGTGCCGGTCGTGATGTCGCCGAAGAGGTGCCCCAGCCAGTCGGTGACGGCTCCGGAGGTGGCCAGGCCGCCGGCCAGGCAGCGGGTGCCGGGCATGGCGCCCAGGGTGGCCCACATCGAGGGGCTGGTCACGAGCCGGTCGACGGTGTGCACCAGGAACATGGTGGTGCCGTACATGAGCATCAGGTCGCCGGTGCCGTGACCGCCGACGCTGACGGCTTCGCTCCAGGCGTCGATGGTGCCCGTGATGACCGGTGTACCGGCCGGGATGCCGCCGACGGGTGTGTTCACCCGGCCGGCTTCCTGACCGGGCCAGCGCAGCGGGGGAAGTTCGATGCCAGGGGCGATGTGGTGGGCCCACTCGGGGATCCAGCGTCGCTCGTGGATGTCGAAGAGCGGAGTGCACTGGCTGGCGGAGTGCAGGTCCAGTACGTAGCCGCCGGTGAGCCGGTGGACGAGCCAGGACGCGGGCATGAGGAGACGGCGCGCGCGTGTCCATGCCTCGGGTTCGTGGTCCCGGATCCAGGCGAGTTTCGGTCCGACGGCCTGGGACGACAGCGCTGATCCGCACCTGCGGAAGACGGTGTCCGCGCCCAGTTCCCGGTTGAGGCGGGCGATCTGGGCCCCGGCGCGGGTGTCCACGCCGTACAGCACCGCCGGACGCACCGGCTCTCCCGTCTCGTCGACCAGAAGGGTGCACGGGCCCATGCCGCTGACTCCCACGGCCTGGACGGCGATGTCGCCCCGGTCGAGCAGTTCGGCCGTGATCGAGACGAACTCGTCCCACCACACGTGTGCGTCCATCTCGACGTGGCCGGGGCGGGGGCGGTCGACCAGATGCGGGCGGGTCGCCGCACCCAGGATGCGGCCGTCGGTGTCGACCACGACGCCCTTGGTGCTGGAGGTACCGACGTCAACTCCGAGGACGACGTCGATCATGGGCTGCCTCCTTCGGCACCGGGGGCGCCGGCGCGGGTGGTCGCTCGGTCTTCGGTGCCGGTCCGGTCTCAGCGGGACGGCAGCCGACTTGCCGTCCCATCTCTACCCCGCCCGAACCCGGCGCTCCGCGGGTTTGCACCGATCCCTGGGGCGCCGCCACCCGTATGGGCATGCTGCTCACCGCCTGATGTGTCCGCCGGGCAGCTACTCCAGGTGCACGTGCTGCCTCCCCGCAAGGCGGCCGCCATCGTGCCGTCGTCCGCGGCAGCGGCACTTCCGCCCGCCGCCAAGGTCACGGCCGACGAGCTCGTGCCGTGCCACATGCCGATGCCGATGCCGATGCCGATGCAAAGAGGCGGTCGCTTCCGTGCCGGTACCGGCCTGCGGAAAGGCTCAGCCCCAGCGCCTTCCACCACGCCGTCGGGCAGCCCAGCCAGGTCGGGGTGCTGCTCGTCGACGAGACGACGCACCAGCTCGGCGGAGACCGCGACCTCCGCCCCGGGCATGCGGTGAACTGTCACAGCCAGAACTCTATGGCGGCGGCCCGACGCGCTTCGAGCCCGTTCCGGGACGCGACAACGTCACTGTGCGGCAAAATGGCGCTTACTGATGTGCCGTAGCGCAGCCTTGACCGCAAGTGCTCGACTTCATGCGGTTGTTGGGCGTGCGAGGAGAGGAAGACGTGAGCGAGAACCAGAGCGCCGACGCCGCAGTGCAGCGACTCGACACAGGGACGGCGCACAACGCACGCGTGTGGAACTACTGGCAGGGCGGCAAGGACAACTACGAGGTCGACCAGCAGGTGGGCGATCACGTTGCCGGAATGATCCCCGTCATCCGTGACATCGCGCGTGCCGACCGGGAGTTCCTTGGCCGCGCGGTGCGCTGTCTGGCACGGGAGCACGGCATCCGCCAGTTCCTCGACGTCGGCACCGGCTTGCCGGCATTGGAGAACACCCACGAGATAGCCCAGCGGATCGCCCCCGAGTCGCGGATCGTGTACGTCGACAACGACCCCATCGTCCTCGCACACGCCCGCGCACTGCTGGCCAGTGCCCCGGAGGGCGCTACCGACTACATCGACGCCGATGTGCACGACCCGGACACCATTCTGCGCATCGCCGGGCAGACACTCGACTTCTCCAAGCCCATCGCACTCATGCTGCTCGGCATCCTCAACTTCGTCCTCGACGACGACGAGGCGCGGGCCATCGCACGTCGGCTCGTGGAGGCGCTGCCCCCGGGCAGCTTCCTCGTACTGACCCACCCCACCACGGAGCCCGACCTCGGCGGCGACCTCCAACTCGAGGCGATGGACTTCTGGAACGCCAACGCCAAACCGCCGGTCACCGCCCGCAGCAGCGAGGACGTCGCCCAGTACTTCGACGGGCTCACGCTCCTGGAACCCGGACTCGTGTCCTGCTCGCTGTGGCGGCCGGCGCCCGGCACAGCGCCCACGGTCGTGCCGCAACTGGGAGCGGTGGCACAGAAGCCGTGATCTCGCGGGGCCGGGCAGCTCAGGCTGTCTGCCCCGGCAGCCGGTCGCAGACCTCCGCGGCGCGTCCTGGATCCTTCGGTTGCCGTCCGAGGGATCCAGGGCGCGCATTCGCCCAACCTGACGGCGACTTCAGCGACTGGTGTCCCCGCCACGGGCGTCCAGGTCCGTCATTGCTCAACTGGCCCCCGTCCCCGTGCCCTGGCTCTGCTCGGCCTCTCGGACCGGCAGGCCGCCCAGCCGGTCCGCTGCCGCATGCCGGACCGCTCGGGGGAGCGCAGTGTGGCCCCGTCCGTGGTTTCTGCTTGCTGCGCACCGCTGACTGACGGCGTTCCCCGGAGAACGGGAGCTCGCCGTTCGGCAGACTCGGCGCTCTGCCGCTGACTGCCCAGGGTTTGAGTGAGTGTCAGGTCCATCATGCCTGCTCGGACGTGGTTTGCGGTAGGACGGAGCGCACCCTCGTTCAGGCTTGTCCGGGGTGTGGGCTTGCCCGCAGACTCGTCGTCATCCACTCAGCGACCTTCGTGTCGGCACCCGTTCTCGGGTCCCGGCGCGTTCGTCGTGCTGTTCCGTCGTGGGACGGGTGCAGGTGGGGTAACGGAGGGGGAAGCGATGGATCAGGAGATGGCCCTGCGGGCGAGGGTCGAGCTGCTGGGTGCCAACCGGCGGGTGGTGCGCGGTACCGAGGGGCTGCGGATCTACCGCCTGTTGGCCCAGGTCGAGCCGGAGGTGTACGGGTCGAAGCTGGCCTATGTCCTGGTGGAGGCCAGCACGTCGTCACTGGTGCGGGAGCTGCCCGAGCAGCGACTGGCGCTGTTGGACGAGGCGGTTGCGGTGGCGTCGGCTCTGGACGCCCGGAATCCCTACCGAGCCATGGTGCTGGCAAGGGCGGTCGCCGCACGGCGGGAACTGGAAGGGCGGCAGACGCACGAGGCCTGACACAGGCAACCGGTGGCGGCGGTCCGCCGCGGAGGGCGCGAGCCGCCAGGCGCCGGCGGGGCGATCGGCGCGCCAGGTGACCCAGCGGGCGTTGGGACTCCTGGCCGCCGACACCAGATGGAGTTCCTGGTGCTCCAGCCGTAGATCGCTGGTGCGCCGTCCGAACCGACCGCGCCTACGGGTGCGTGTCCGTGATCGCGATGACCTCGTCGAGGCGGTCCAAGGCGGCCTGAAGGTCGTCGATCTTGGCCTGGATGCGGTCGCGCTCGGCGCGCAGCATGGCTCGTTGCTCGGCGTCGGTGTGCCCGGAATCCCAGCACGGAAGGAGTTCAGTGATCCTGCGGCTGGTCAGGCCGGCGGCGAACATCTGCTGGAAGAAACGCACCAGGGTGACGGCGTCCTGCCGGTAGAGGCGCTGGCCGGACGGGCTGCGCTCCGCGGTGAGCAGCCCCTGCTGCTCGTAGTAGCGCACGGCGCGTACCGAGACGCCGGCGCCCCGCGCCACCTCGCCGATGCGGACCAGCCGCTCGGACGAGGGCTCCGTGACGGTCATGGTGATTCCTCTCACCCCGGTCCTGACGACCAGCACTTGCCTCTGACGTCAACGTCAGGTTTTAGCGTACCGGACATGGACATCAACAACTCAGTCGCCCTTGTCACCGGAGCCAACCGCGGCCTGGGCCGCGCCTTCGCCCAGCGCCTGGTCGAACGGGGCGCCCGCAAGGTCTACGCGACGGCCCGCCGACCGGAGACCGTGGACCTGCCCTCGGTCGAGGTGCTACCCCTCGACATCGCCGATCCCGCATCCGTGAGGGCCGCCGCCGAGGCCGCCCCGGACGTCTCGCTGCTCGTCAACAACGCGGGGATCCAGACGGGGACCGACCTGGTGACCGGCTCGCTGGACGCGGTGCGGCACGAGTTGGAGACCAACGTGTTCGGCCACCTGGCAATGATAAGGGAGTTCGCGCCGGCGCTCGCCAGGAACGGCGGGGGCGCGATCGTCAACGTCCTCTCCGCCATGTCGTGGTTCGGGGGCAAGGGCGCCAATGCCTACCACCTGACCAAGGCCGCCGCCTGGGCCATGACCAACGGCGTCCGCCTGGAGCTCGCCGAGCAGCGCACGCTCGTGACAGCGGTGCACCTCGGGCTGGCCGACACCGACATGGCCGCAGGCTGGCCCGTGGACAAGATCGCGCCGTCGGACCTGGCTGACGCGGCCCTCGACGGTGTCGAGGCGGGTTCCGCCGAGGTCCTCGCCGACCAGTGGAGCCGGGACGTCAAGTCCCGACTGCCACTGACGCCGGAAGAGTTCAACGCCGCGATGGACCGAGCCCTGGCGGCGCTGACGGCAGGCTGAGTGGCCCCCGGGCCACACAGTTCTCCCGCCGGTCAGGGCGCATGGGCCTCGGCAGTCGTACGGCCCCGCACCCGTACCTTCGGCCGCGGCTCCACGTCACGGGCCGCGGCCACGCGCTCATGGCCGACGGTCAGGACGGGGTCCTTCCTCCGCTGGCAGAAACGCCGAAACCACCTCTGTGAACGCCTCCGGCGCCGCGTGGTGCCAGGACCAGGGTCTCGGCGGTGATCCGGCCGAGCCGCTCCAGCCACCTGGGATCGGGCCTGTCGATCTGCCGTCTGATGGCCGGCACCATCTCCAGTCGAAGGTCAGGTCGCCGTCCGGCCTGACCGGGGTGGTCGGCTCCCGGGGGCGCGGTACCGGAACGTCCTCCAGGACGAGCCGGCGCACCCGCTCCACTCGGCCGAGTTCCAGTGCGCCCAGGAACCCGAGCACATCGGCCTGCACGAGTTCGAGGGAGTAGTGTCCAGGCCACTCGCTTCTTCCGTGACCGCGCTGGTCAACGGCATACACACGTCGGTCACGGGCCAGGACGGGCACCACTGTCTCCCAGTCGGTGGCGTCCTTGCCCAGCGCGTGCAACAGGACGAGCGGCATGGCATCCGGCGGCCCCGACACCTGATACGCCAGCCGGCCCCCGCCTGCGTCGACCGAGCACGCTCCAACCGCCCCAGATGGTGGAAACCGCCATCGATGCCGGATCAGCGGGCCGGCTTCTCCCAGGTCAGCGAGTACCGGCGCAGTACATGCCGGCGGTAGCGCACGCCGGGCAGCAGGCGCTGGGCAGCAGCCCGCACCTGCCCGTAGCTCATCTGCGGGTCGGCGACCGGCATGCCCTGCGGAGCACTCGCGCGACGCAGCACCTTCGCGGTGCGCACGACCGGAGCAGCCGCGATCAATGCCGCCCACTCCGTCCCGCTCACCTCGCGGGCCAGTCCCACGACGACCAGCGTGCCACCAGGCCGCAGCAGATCACGCATCCGGACGAAGGCTGCCTCGAAGTCCATGTGGTGGATCGTGGTCACCGAGCAGACGAAGTCGTATTCCGCACGGGGGAGTTTCGCGGTGAGGAAATCGCCTTCGACGAAGGTGAGTTGCGGATCACCGGCAGCGAACTCGCGTGCGCAGGCGATCATGTCCGGCGACTTGTCGATCCCGGTGACGTGTTTCGCCTGTCCGGCAAGCTTCCGAGCCAGCAGCCCGTCCCCGCAGCCGACGTCCAGGGCATCACCGCACCCCTCGGGAACAGCCCGGAGGATGCCCGGGTGCCGGGCGACGTTGGTGTTCCAGTACGGATCTGCGGCGGACTGGCGCATCGGATCATCGTAGGGGCCCGTCACGGCCCGCCGAGTGCACACCGACGGACTCGCTGCCCCCATGGGGAGCCGAATGCGGGCGGCGGCGCCTCCACCGGACCGTGAGACAAGGTGTCGGCCACCGCCACCCGAGCGAGACCACGACAACGCAGCCCGACGACGACGCAACCTGGCGGACAATGAGAGCATGGACGTCCCCGAGCTGCTCGAATCGGCTTCGCTGCTGGTTCCGGAAGAGACCGCCAGCGAGAACGACCTCACGGTGCGGGACATCTGGGACTTCTCGGGGACGGCCATCCTCTTCCCCTCGCATTCTGGGAAAAGCTCGCCGAAGCGGCTGACCTGCTCCGGCTTGTAGCCTGGCGGCCGAGCCACGGTTCGCCTCGTGCCCTTCACCCCCTCGCAGTGGAAGCACGTTCACCCCGGCCAGCTGTTCACCATGCACGAAGACCGATCCGTCGCCGGCACTGCGGTCGTACTCGAAGTCCACCGCCCTGCCCGTGGGTGACGTCGACTGACGGACGGGCTGAGGCGCCGTCGGCTGAGAGCGCTGCAGTCGACAGGCCGCGCTACTTCTCCTTGGTCATACCCAGGATGTGGGCCAGCCGCTGCGCCTTGTTGCCGGCCAGTTCGAGCTTCGGCTCGGGGGTTCCGAACAGGTAGGCCAGGAGGCTCTCCCGCAGCGCCTGATACTGGCGGTAGTCCCGCTTCTCGAACAGCGCCGGATTGTCCAGGTCGGCCGGCACGTGGTAGGGCCGCATGATCAGCGGCGTGCCGCCCGCGGGCTGCTGCTGCACCGGGGCGGCGGACGCCTGAGCCCCGGAGCCCTGCGCCCCGGACCCCTGGCCGATGAACAGGCCCGGGTGCCCGACGCCGAACTCGATGCAGTGCAGCATCGCGGAGTTCCCGTTGAAGGCGGCGGTCGCCTCGTCCGCGCTGAACTCGACCGTCGTACTGTTCGCCAGGGTGAAGGTGTACTTCACCCGCTTCGAGTTGACGACCAACTGGATCGCCACGCCCGAAGGGTCAAAACCGGGCAGGGCGTCGTTCAGTACCCGGGCGAACGCGTTGTCGACCGAGTTGTCCGCCAGGAAGTGCTCCAACCGGGACTGCTGTGGGGGGTCGATCAGGTGCACCTGGGACGCCAGCCTGATCCGTTCCTTCCCGTTCCCGTCGAGCGACACCATCCGGCCCTTGACCGCGAACAGGTAGACCCCTGCCGCGTCCTTCTTCACCTCGCGCCGGCGCAGCACCACTCCGCGGGTGAGCAGCGGGAGCCCTGGCGTGTCGAAGTAGGAGTCCTTCGAGACCCGCGGCTTCACCTTCCCGCTTTCAATGTCGAGGTCGTCGCACTTCAGGTCGGTGATACCGAGCTCGGACCACAGGCTGGGGGTGCTCAGCAGCTCGGACAGCCTGCCCAACACCTGCTGGTACTGGGCCGAGTCGACCAGGAACTCGGACTCGGCCTCCAGGGTGGTGGCCATCTCCTTGCCCGGCTGCAGCAGGTCCTGGTAGGCCACGTAGACGGGGCGCGAGGCGCGCAGGACCTCGCTCAGGTTCCAGTCGGTGTTGCGGACCACCTCCGAGCGCTTGCGGTCATCCTGGGTGATCGGCCGCATGGTGATCTGTCCCGAGCCGTCCTTGAGCTTGTTGCCGCCGCTGGTGTGGAGCACGCCGTTGGCACCGGAGGCGAGCCGGTCGTACCAGCGGGCCTCGACGCCCAACTGCGGGAAGGCCGTGCACACCGTGTGGCGCAGGTCGACCTCTGAGGTCGGGAGGCCCAGCATCCTGGCCAGCTGCGCCCAGGTGTAGAAGGCGTCGAACTGGATCCGGTTCTCGTTGACCGGCGGGGTCAGCACCAGCATGGTCTCCAACTGGGTGTCCTCGGTCGGCTTGCCCGGGATCACCAGGGGCTTGGTGAGCACGACCTCGATCAGGTCGTGCGGCACCGCGACCTGGTCGAGTACGCCCTCGACCAGCACATTGACGTGCAGGCCGTTGTCGTCGTGCTGGTAGTCGCCGAGGGTCAGCCGCGCCTGACTGGTGAAGGTGCGGTCGGTGACGGTCGTGAGGTTGAGGATCTGCGGGTGGTTGGCGGGGTTGGCGCCGAAGAGGCGAGTCCGGCCGTCGAGCTGGGCCGCCCGCAGTCCGCCGGGCGTGCGGTGGATCCGCTGGTCGTCGGGGTTCGGGTGGTCGGCGTCGGTGGCGATGGCGTGCCTGGTGGCCGGGGCCACCAACCGCCCGTCGGGCAGCGGCTGGGTCTGCTGCGGAGGCTGCGGCACGCTGACCGGCGCGGTGACCTCGGGCTGGACGACGGTGCAGAACTTGGCCGACTGCCAGTCCGCTTTCTGCTTGTCGACCAGGTACTGCAGTACGTTGGCCGCGCCGCTGTAGCGGTGCTCCAGGATCGTCTTGACGCTGCCGTTCTGCAGCCGTACCTGGGTACCGATGGGGAGCGGGACCATCTGGTTCTGGACGCCGGGGTTCGGTGCTGTGGTCACGGTTGTTCCTTCCGCGTCGGTTCGGACGAGCGGGACCGGCCCAGCGGGATCCGCCGGATGCGCGGGAGCCGATGACGGTGGCTTGGTGCTCTTCACGATTCGTCACCGTGCGGGCGCTGGTCCGGGCATCCGGCTTGCCGCTGTACGGCGTTGAGCTGTGGTTGATCAGGCGTGGATCCGGCGCCGATCCGCGGGGGCGGCGCCAGTCAGCGCGGGGGAGCGGCAGGGAGTGGTGCCGAAGGTGTGTCGTAACGCTTCGATGAAGGCGCTGACCGCGTGCCGCAGCTACGGCGGCGCGTCCACGTCCTCGACCAGCCTCTGGTCGAGCGACTCCTTGACGGCTTCAGCGGGGGCGAGTTCCGCCGCGGAGTGTGCCGCGGCGCGGGAACCGCCCTGCACAAGCCCTCACGCACCAGACGACGGTGAACCCTGTTCTCTCGCGCCGATGCGCGCACCGACAGCCTCTGCTGCCACGAGTCCCGCCGAATCGGTAGGAAGGCTCTTCCTCCGAAGACGCCATCTGGCCTCGCCCCCCTCACGGCCGCCTACCGCGAGCGTCCCAGACTCGCCCAGCCCGTGGGGCCGGCTCAAGCCGGAACAACCCCCGAACGCTCCCGTGCGCCCCGCAGGTGGGGCCAACTCAGACTTGGGAAAGGTGGGCCCACCGCGAATCACGTTTTCGGGGAGATCAACTTCGCCGTCGACGCGGGTGGGACCCAGGCGGCGCCATCAACGTCGGACTTCCTCCGCCCCGCCCCAACCCCGAGGCGGGGGATGCCCGTTGCGGCGGCTTGATATCGTCACGGGGTCGGACCGCCCAGCGCCGTCGCGGTCCGCGGAACCATGGCATTCCCAGCCGGTGACACGGGTCTTCGCCCCGTCGGCCCGGCCCCAGTGGCCAGGACCAGGCGCGTCCGAGGCGGGGCATGCTCTCCCGTCCAGAGACAGGCCGTCATGCGCAAGACCCAGGCAGACCCCCGCCGCACCGCCGCCCCCCGGGGCGCCGTCGCCGTCGTCCTGGCCGCGGCCCTCCTCACCGCAGGCTGCTCCGGCACCACCACCAGCGGAGCGGGCAGCCCCCCGAAAGCCGCGTCGGCGAAGATCTCCACACCGCCCGTCCACGCCGGCGTCGACTACCAGCTCGGCGGCGCCTACACCCCGCCGAAGGGTGTCTCCGTGGTCTCCCGCGACCACACGGCGTCGCCCGCCGCGGGGCTGTACAACATCTGCTACGTCAACGCGTTCCAGGCCCAGCCCGACGCGCAGAAGGAGTGGGACGCCGACCTCCTGCTGCGGGACGGCTCCGGGAAGGTCGTCATGGACGAGGACTGGGGCGAGGCGATGCTCGACATCAGCACCCCGGGCAAGCGCGCGCGGATCGCGAAGAAGGTGGACGGCTGGATCGACGAGTGCGCCGACAAGGGATTCGACGCCGTCGAGCCGGACAACTACGACAGTTACACCCGCGCCCCGCACGGACTGCTGACCGCGGCCGACGCCGAGGCGTTCCAGACCCTGCTCGCCCGCCATGCACACTCCCGGCACCTTGCCATCGCCCAGAAGAACACCCTCGAACTCGCCAAGGACCGCAAGCGGATCGGCCTGGACTTCGCGGTGGTGGAGGAGTGCGGACAGTACGACGAATGCGGGTCCTATGTCGACGCGTTCGGTGACCACGTCATCGTCGTCGAGTACACCGAGAAGGGCATGCGGAAGGCCTGTGCGGGGTGGGGTGACCGGATCAGCGTCGTGCGCCGGGACCTCGACGTCACCCCCGCCGGCCACGCCGGCTACCTCCGCGAGACCTGCGACAACTCCTGACGTGGCCCGCCGCGCCGCGGGCTCATCGGGTCGGCGGCTGGATGTAGTCCTCCAGGCGCGCAACGGCGAAGCCCTGTTCATGGATGCGCCGGAGCAGGTTGGCGAACATGTGCGTCATCGTGGTGCCCTTGAGTTCGGACGGTCCCCGGAAGTGGGCCAGGATGATGTCTCCGGGGCGCAGCTTCTTGTCCGCTGACTGGTACTGCATGTTGCGGATCTGCATGGACTCCCGCCACCACACGATCGCACGGGGCCCGCACTCACCCACCGCGACCCTGGTGTCGGTGTCGTACGCGCCGTAGGGGGGACGGAAGAGCAGTGGCGCCGTGCCGTACTCCTTGGTGAGGATCTTCTGGTCACCGCACACCTCTTCCTTCTGGCGGGCCAGGGAGAGGGTGCTCATGACGGGGTGGTGCAGGGTGTGGTTCTGGATGTGGTCGCCCAGTGCCTGCAGTGGTTTGAAGTAGCCGTAGTCGGATTTGACGGCGTCGTTCATCAGGAACATCGTGATCGGGACCCGCAGGTCCCGCATCATCCGGACGAACGCGGGATCCTTCTCCTGTCCGTCGTCGACGGTGATGAAGACGACCTTCTGCGCGGTCGCTATGTGGGTGAGGACCGGAACGGTGCCGGTGGCCGAGAGCTTCACCGGTTTGTCGACCGGCGGTCGCGGGGCGGCGGGCAGCGGTGCCAGGCCCCACTTGCGCCAGGCCGCGGCGCCGGAACGGCCGGGTGCGGCGCGGGTGGTGCCGTCCGATGCGGCGGGCCGGGGGGTGCCGGCGGTGTGGCCCTTCCCGCCGCCCGTACCGCAACCGCCGACCGCCAGGGCGACTGCGACCGTCCCCGTCACCGACCGGTACAACCTGCCCCGGCTCCTGCGCTGCTTCACCGTGTGCGTCCCTCAACTGGCATCGATCCTTGACTCGTCGAAAGGTAACCCGACGACCCTAAAAAAGGATCAACAGTGAGGTGTGATTACGTCAGGCAGTGCCCTCCCGGACCCGGGGACCGGAGGCCTGCCGGGTTGGACGGAGGCGCAGGGCGGCGTACCACCAGGTTCTCGACCTGGAAGGACAGCTCGGTGGCCCCGGCCCGCCTTCCGTCGGCGAACACCTGCGTGCCGTTGAGTGTCCAGACGACACTGCGGCCGCCGAAGGTCACGCCCAGTTCGACGGTGCTGCCGGGCCGTACCCAGATGGCGGGCCAGGCTCCCACGCCGGTGGGCAGGCGCACGTCGGCCTGGAGTCGGTGAGGTGGTCCACCTTGTCGTCACCCGGGTTGGTGGGGCCACGGCTACGGGAACCGAAGCGCCTGTCGCGCGAGTGGGTGACACGCCCGTCGTCTGCGCTCGAACGGCCGTCGGACGGACCGGCGGCGGAGGGAATCGCTCCTGCGCGGCCGGGTCGAGCCACACCTTCAGCATATGCCTGGCGCTGTTCACGGCACACGGAAATTCTACAGAAAAGAAGCGGATATAAGACATAAGGGAAAGTGACTGGCAAGTAATGACTTAAAAAAGTCCAAGTGGTCATGCTACGATCTTCGCGGTCGGGGCGATTTCCCGCATGCTCCGACGTGCCCTCGTAGACATGGACGGAGAGTTCCATGCCGGAACCCCACGCTACTCCGACGCGAAACTTTCCTTCAGTGTTACTGCCGATGACCCCGGTCGATCCTGGCATGGTCGGATCGATGCGCACTTCCCGGCCGAAAGCCCGGCTGATCCATGCACTGCGCATGGACTAGGAACGCCGCCTTCATAACCTGCGGCTCGGCCGGGACAACGTGTGAATGGTACCGGAAAATTAAGCGGCCGGCTACCTGATCCAGGGCGAATGAAGGACGCTGCTCCCGCCGGCTTCGGCGGTGTCCGTCGAACGCGTCAGACGGGGGCTCGTGGCGCAAAGCACCATCTAGAAAGTTGAGATGTCACATGGTCGAAATGACAGGCAGGTCGTTATTTTCGGTCGAGGCGATCCACTCGGCACCGGACGAGGACACGGTCGCGGACTTCAGAGCGAAGGTGCGGGCGGCAGGGCAGGAGTGGACCGGCAAGGGGCCGGACGACCTGGTGGAGCTGCTGTCCCAGGCGGCGGCGGGCGATCCGAGGCTGGCCGCCATCGTGCGTGCCGGGGGTGGCCTGCTGCACGACTTCCTCGACGGATACCGGCAGAAGGCCACCGCGGACGTTTCGCGTGATCTGGCGGGCGACCTGGCCGACGGCCATCCGCTGCCCGCGGACATCGTCGAAGGGCTCACCCCTCGGTACCTGATCGCCGTGGTGCGGCTTGCGGAGCCCGGTCGACAGATGGCCGCGTTGCGCGCCGCGGCGGGAGAGGACGCACTGCTCACGCACCGGGACGGCAACGTGGTGCTCTTCGTCCCGGCAGCGGGTCCGCGCGACGGCGAAGAGTGGGTGACGAGGCTGACCCGGTGCCTGGGCGGCAAGGGCTGGCTCGCGACCGCGGAGCGGGACAGGGCGCGCCTCGTCGACGGGCTCGGCGAGGCGTGCCACGTACTGAGGCTGGTGGTGGCGGGACTGCGCCCGAGCGGTGCCTACACGATCTCGGACGTCCTGGTCGAGTACGCGGTCACGCTGAACGAGGAGGTGCGGACCGACCTGGCCGCGATGATCAGGCCGCTCCGTGCACACAAGGTCCTGTGGGAGACGTTGACCGCCTTCGTCGACTCCGACTACAGCAAGAACAAGACGGCCCGCAGCCTGTTCATCCACCGCAGCACGCTGGACTACCGCCTCAGGCGGATCGAATGCGTCACCGGCTGGGACCCGAACAGCGGCAGGGGGGCGCAGACACTGACGGCGGCGATGATCGCCGAAGCGTTGGACTCTCCTCCCCAGGGTCGGACGAGCGGAAACCCGTGATCCCCGTTCCGCAGCACACGGACCGACGCCGTTCCCCGGAATGCGCCAATGCAAACCACACCAGAATTCCGCAAAATTTGGAGAGAATTCCGAGGCGGGCGGAAACCGGCTGGATGGAACGGTCTGACAGTGACAAGGAGTGAGGCGTCTACCTAGGATCTCGTCCCAGTACTTCGCGCTCTGCATTTGCCCGGCTACGGTCCTGGCGCCGCCGGGCAGTACCGAATGGGATGGGTGCCATGCACAGTGATCAGAACGGCTTCGATGCATTCAGGCCAGGTGGTGGCTGGATACTGAGCTCGGTTCAGGCCAGGGTCCTGGAGGGTGTCGCGGCCGGCTTCTCCAGCGGGAGACTCTCGAAAGAGTTGCACCTCAGCTCGAAGACCATCGATTACCACGTCCGCGTCATGTCCGAAAAGCTACAGGCACCGAATCGTGTCGCGCTGGTGTCGAGGGCGTTCGTCCTCCAGATCCTGCGGACGGATGCGTGGCCCCCGCGCATTGCGGGCGAGATCGCGGATTGACGCCCGACGGAGCTCGACATCGCAGTCCGCCCGTGTACGGGTGAATCAGATGTCGAGTCATGTTTCCCGGCTGTCCACTTCCTTTCGCCCTCCGCGAGGGCGGAGCGAACCCGCCGTCGCTCAGGCCTCGACATCCACGCCCATCTCCTCGGCGATGCGCGCGGCCTCGGCCACGAGGGTCTCCACGATCTGTGACTCCGGAACCGTGCGGATCACCTCGCCCTTGACGAAGATCTGGCCCTTGCCATTGCCGGCCGCGACACCGATGTCGGCCTCGCGCGCCTCGCCGGGCCCGTTGACGACACAGCCCATCACCGCCACCCGCAACGGCACCGGAAACCCTTCGAGGGCCGCGGTGACCCGCTCGGCGAGGGTGTGCACATCGACCTGGGCCCGGCCGCAGGACGGACAGGACACGATGTCCAGTCCCCTCGGCCGCAACCCGAGCGACTGCAGGATCTGCGCGCCGACCTTGACCTCCTCGACCGGTGGTGCGGAGAGCGAGACACGGATGGTGTCGCCGATGCCCTCCGCGAGCAGCGCGCCGAACGCGACCGCGGACTTGACCGTGCCCTGGAACCGGGGACCCGCCTCGGTCACGCCGAGGTGCAGCGGGTAGTCGCACCGGCCCGCGAGCCTGCGGTACGCCTCGAACATCACCACGGGGTCGTGGTGCTTCACCGAGATCTTCAGGTCGGTGTAGCCGTGTTCCTCGAACAACGAGCACTCCCACAACGCCGACTCCACCAGCGCCTCCGGCGTGACGCCGCCGTGCTTGCGCAGCAACCGCTGGTCCAGGGACCCGGCGTTCACCCCGATCCGGATCGGGACGCCCGCGTCCCCGGCCGCGCGGGCGATCGCGCCGACCTGGTCGTCGAACTGACGGATGTTGCCGGGGTTGACCCGCACCGCGGCGCAGCCGGCGTCGATCGCCGCGAACACGTACTTCGGCTGGAAGTGGATGTCGGCGATCACCGGTATGCCGGACTTGCGGGCGATCGCCGGCAGCGCCGCCGCGTCGTCCGCCGATGGCACGGCGACCCGCACGATCTCGCAGCCCGCCGCGGTCAGCTCGGCGATCTGCTGCAGGGTGGCGTCGACATCGGCGGTGGACGTGGTGGTCATCGACTGCACCGACACCGGCGCGGTGCCGCCGACCGGCACCGCGCCCACCATGATCTGGCGGGAGGACCGGCGTGTGGCCACCGAGAGCGCGGCCTCGTCCCTGCGCGGTGAGGGCATTCCCAGGTCGACGGTCGTCACACTTCCTCCCCGGAGTGAACCGGCCAGGTACCGGAGTCGTCCAGGCCCGGCGACGCCGGTACCGCGTCGAGCCCGGCCAGCAGTTCCACCACGACCCTGGTGATGTCCTGCGCGGTCAGCCCGCAGGCGGCGAGCACCTCGGCCCTGGAGCCGTGGCTCAGGAACCGCCTCGGGATGCCGAACTCGCGCAGCGGAGTGCGCACATCGGCGTCCCGTAGCGTCTGAGCGATGGCGGAACCGACGCCCCCCGCGCGGCTGTTGTCCTCGACCGTGATCGCGAGCCGGTGACGGCGGGCCAGGTCGGCCAGCGCCGGGTTGACCGGGGTGACCCATCTCGGGTCGACCACCGTCACCCCGATACCCCGTGCCCGGGCACTGTCGGCGACGCTGAGCGCGAGTCCGGCCAGCGCGCCCACCGCGACGATCAGCACGTCCAGCGAGCCGGAACGACGCAGCACGTCCAGGCCGTTGAAGGTGGCGACGGCGGGGAGGTCCGCACCGGCGGGGCCCTTGGGGAACCGCAGCAGGGTCGGGCCCTCGTCCCACGCCACCGCCTCGGCCAGCAGCTCGGCCAGCCGGGTGCCGTCCCGCGGCGCCGCGATCCGCAGTCCCGGCACCACTTGCAGCACCGACAGGTCCCACATGCCGTTGTGGCTCGGCCCGTCGTCGCCGGTCACCCCGGAGCGGTCCAGGACGAACGTCACCGGCCGGCGGTGCAGCGCGACGTCCATGAGTAGCTGGTCGAACGCACGGTTCACGAACGTGGAGTAGATCGCCACGACCGGGTGCACGCCGCCCATGGACAGACCGGCGGCCATCGTCACCGCGTGCTGTTCGGCGATGCCGACGTCGATCACCCGGTCCGGAAACCTGCGCTGCACCGGCAGGAGCCCGGTCGGCTCGGTCATCGCGGCCGTGATCGCCACCAGATCGTCGCGCTGCTCGGCCAGTTCGGCCAGCGTCTCGCCGAACACCGACGTGAACGACGCGGGCGACGCCCGCAACGGCCGTCCGGTGTGCGGGTCCATCGGTCTGACGGCGTGGCCGAGGTCGAGCTCGTTCGCCTCGGTGTGCCGGTATCCCCGGCCCTTGGCGGTGATCACATGCACCACCACCGGGCCGCCCAGCGCGAGCGCGCGACGCAGGGAGTCCTGGACCGCGAGGAGGTCGTGACCATCGACGGGGCCGAGGTAGCCGAGCCCGAGTTGTTCGAACACGCCCGGCCCTCGCCCGGCGCGCAGGTCGGCCAGGTGCTCGGCCAGCCCGCCGACCGTAGGAGCGTAGGAGCGTTGGTTGTCGTTGAGCACGATGACGAGCGGCCTCTTCGGCCCGCCCGCGATGTTGTTGAGCGCCTCCCAGGCCATGCCGCCGGTCATCGCGCCGTCGCCGATGATCGCGACGGTCGCCCGGTCACGTCGGCCGAGGTGGGCGTCCGCCCTTGCCAGTCCGTCCGCGTAGGACAGCGCGGTGGAGGCGTGCGAGTTCTCCACCAGGTCGTGCTCGGACTCCTCCCGGCTCGGGTAGCCGGAGACTCCGCCCGGCTTGCGCAGGCGGTCGAATCCCGCCTGTCGGCCCGTCAGGATCTTGTGTACGTAGGACTGGTGCCCGGTGTCCCACACCAACCGGTCCCGTGGGGACTCGAACACCGTGTGCAGGGCGATGGTCAGCTCGACCACACCCAGGTTGGGTCCGAGGTGCCCCCCGGTCGCGGAGACCCGCTCGATCAGGAACGCGCGGATCTCCGCGGCGAGGTCCCGGAGCTCCCCGGCGGTCAGCTCACGCAGCCGCGCAGGGCCGCGCACGGTTTCCAGCAGCGCCATGTCGAACAGGTCTCCTCACCGGGTTCGGTAGGCGGCCTCGGCCGCTCTCTCCGTCAGTTCGGGCCTACTGCCCGGCGTGAGGCCGGACCGGCCGACGGCCGCGTGCGCCGCCTGACGCCCGCGGGGACTCACGGCGCGTCCGTCGCTCCGGTCAGCCGCGTGGGTGGGGAGAACACGATGTCCTCGGTCGCCACCCGTGACACGGACGTGTCCGCGTACCCCAGTTCGGCGAGCCGGTCGAGCAACTCGTCGACGAGGACCTCCGGCGCGCTCGCCCCGGCGCTCACACCGACCGTGCTCACGCCGGCCAGCCACGCGGGGTCGAAGTGGGTCACGTCCGGCACCAGTTCGGCCCTGCCGCCGAGCCTGCGCGCCACCTCGACCATCCGGATCGAGTTGCTGGAGTTGGTCGAACCGACCACCAGCACCAGGTCGCACCGGTCCACGATGGCCCTGATGCCGTCCTGGCGGTTCTGGCTGGCGTAACAGATGTCGTCGGTGGCGGGCCCGCGCAGATCGGTGAACCTGCGCTGGAGCACGGCGATGACGTCCTTCGTCTCGTCCACCGAGAGCGTGGTCTGGGTGAGGTAGGCGACCGGTGCGTCCGGGGGCAGGTCCAGTGCCTCAGCGTCGGCGACCGTCTCGACGACGACCGTCTGTTCGGGAGCGTGCCCGTAGGTGCCCTCGACCTCTTCGTGGTCGGCGTGTCCGATCAGCAGCAACGTCCGCCCGTCGCGGGCGAACCGGCGGGCCTCCTGGTGCACCTTGGCCACCAGCGGGCAGGTCGCGTCGAGCACGTCCAGACCCCGTGCGTCCGCGTTCTGCCGTACCTGAGGGGAGACACCGTGGGCGGAGAAGACACACACCGCGCCCTCCGGCACCTCCTGCTCGGAGTCGACGAACCGGACGCCCCGGCGCTGGAACTCGCGCACCACGTAGTGGTTGTGCACGATCTCCTTGCGGACGTAGACCGGGGCGCCGTGCTGTTCCAGCGCGAGGTCGATGATGGCTATCGCCCGGCGCACCCCGGCGCACAGACTCCGCGGCTCGGCCAGCAGCACCTGCTTACCGCCACTCATTCCCACTCCGTTCCGTGCCGTGACGTCCGCGTCGGAACGCCTGGCTCGCGTTGCTGAACAGGGCATACGCGCCGGTCAGCGGAAACCGGGTCCTTCTCGGGAAGACTTGTCCGCCGTTGGGGGCCGGCTTAATCGCCGGACTCGAATTCGGCCTCGGTGCCGCCCGGCGGCCACCGCTCCGCAGAGCAGTCTAATCCAGACCTCGCACCGTGTTCTTTGGGGTTTTTCCCAAAGTCGAAGACGCTCGCACCGCGTCGTTGACACGACCAGGGCCGCCCTCCAGGATGGAGTCCGATGGCTGCCACCTAATTCCGAGGGCGACTCAACAATTCGGGTCGTGAGGGCGGCTCTGCATTCCGCGTCGCATTCGAAACGCGTGTATTCGCCGACATCACGGCGAGCGCAGCGGGACATCGAAGCAGGCCATTCACCAACGTCGTCGGCATCCGGGCTCTGGAGGAGCGACCGTGTCACATCTGGATGAACTTGCAACCTCGCCTCGAACAGTGCCGGAGCCTCAGGACGAGGTGAAAATAGTCGGCCAGTACTACGACGACAAAACGGCCAGGCTTGTTCGCAAATACGGGCCTGGACCCCGGATTCACTACCATGTAGGACACTACCCGTCCTCCCGAACACCCCTGGACGTCGACGACGCGACGCCGGATGCCATTCGTCGCAGCATCCGGCTGCATCAGGAGGGCCTGCTGCGGTACGCCGCCAAGATCTGGGGTGCTGAACACCGGCTGTCCGGGCGAATCCTGGACGTCGGCTGCGGCCTCGGCGGGGGGTCGCTCTTCTGGGCGCAGGAATACGGCGCCGATGTAACGGCGGTCACCAACGCGCCGGAGCACGCGCCGATCGTCGAGGGTTTCGCGCGGGAGTGCGGTGTGGACGGGCGGGTCCGGGCACTGGTCTGCGACGCGATGCACCTCCCCCTGGACGACGGCCCGTACGACGCGGCCGTGGCCATCGAGAGCAGCGGTTACTTCGACCGTCCGCAGTGGTTCGAGCGGCTGGCGCGCGTGATTCGCCCGGGTGGGAGCGTGTGCATCGAGGAAGTGTTCCTCACCCGCCCGCACGGGGCCGATGTGTGGGCCGAGTACTTCTACACGAAACCGGCCACCGTCCGCGACTACGCGGAAGCCGCGCAGGCCGCGGGTTTCACGTTGGTCGACGACGTCGACGCCACGTCGGAGACCGCGCCGTTCTGGGAGGAGAGCACCGCCTGGACGAAGGCGGTGCTGGACACCGACAGCAGCCTTTCCGCGGTCGAGCGCCGGCAACTGCGGATATCCCTGATGGCGAACCAGGCGCTCGGCGCCGAATGGGGAGCCGGGGGCCTGCGGCTGGGCTTCCTGCGCTTCGAGTTGAAGTGAACGAAGAGCCTGACGGCTCGCACGGGCCGGTCAGTGGACCAGCAGGCGCTCGGCTGGCGTTGCCCAGCCGGGCGCGGTGGGTTTCCGACCGCCTTTTTCGACAGGGCTGCCGGATGTCCCCGGGCGGTCGACCGGGACTCTGGCGCGCCCACCGCCGGCACGGCCGGACCACCGCCGGCTTCCGCCCTCCTCACCATGACACGGAGTTCCCCATGACGCTCAAGCAGTCTCCCGCTCCCAGCGACGTCCGCACCGTGTACGACGGGTTCGGTCGGATCTACGGTTCCGTGTGGGGCCGCAACATCCACTACGGCTACTGGGAGAACGACGCCGACGACAGCTCCGTCGAGGTGGCCACCGACCGCCTGACCGACCTGATGATCTCGGGTCTCGCCGCGCGGCCCGGCCAGCGGGTCCTGGACATCGGCTGCGGCGTCGGCCATCCCGCGCGGCGG
This sequence comes from Streptomyces sp. NPDC051987, assembly GCF_040680735.1. NCBI lineage: Bacteria > Bacillati > Actinomycetota > Actinomycetes > Kitasatosporales > Streptomycetaceae > Streptomyces > Streptomyces sp. NPDC051987. The sequence goes on from NZ_JBFAXI010000042.1 coordinate 44,692, forward strand.
CTCGTCCGCGCCTGTGACGTGGACGTGGTGGGCATCACCGTCAGCCACATCCAGGTGGCGGAGGCCACGGAGCTCACGGCCGAGGCCGGGCTCGCCGACCGGGCCACGTTCCAGTTCGCGGACGCGATGGACCTGCCCTTCCCCGCCGGCTCGTTCGACGCGGCCTGGGCGTTCGAGTCGATGTGGCACATGCCCGACCGCGGACAGGTGCTCTCCGAAGCCGCTCGCGTCCTGCGCCCCGGCGGCCGCCTCGCCGTCGCCGACGTCATCCAGCGCGACCCGGTCAGCCCCGAGGGGCGCGTGGTCCTGGACCACATCTGCGAGAACTACGCGGTGCGATCGCTGGGCACCGTGGACGAGTACCGGGCGGCGCTGGCCGACAACGGTTTCGTCGACGTGGAGATCCGTGACATCACCGACAACGTCATCCGCACGCTCAGCCTCATGGCCGATGCCTTCGAGACCGTCCGCGACAAGCTGGCTGATCTGGTCGGTGCGGCGAAGGCCGACTCGCTCATCGACTTCGTGCGCAGGTTCGGGTCCATCCCGGAGAGCGGCTACCTCTTCCTGACCGCGGTCCGCGCATGACCGTGTGCGTCGTTCCCCGTTCCTCCTTCTGACGCTCCCGGGCGCCCTCGAACTCCTCTCCAGGCTGCCGGCCGCCGACCGCGGCCGGCAGCCTGCTCGACGTGGGCGCCGGGCTCGGAACCGACCGGGGGACAGGAGCCGACCGGGAGACACCGGCATCGCGGGGGGGCAACGTCCATGACGGTGCCGCGCCGGACGGACGGCCGACAAGCCGGAACGGCCCGCCAGTCGAACTGGCGGGCCGTCACCGACGCCGGGTCCGACCGGCGTCCTTGCTGTGGCGTCCAGGCTGGTCGCCGGCGGTGCCGTCGGAGCAGCGGCTCAGGTGAGCTCCGCGGGGGTCCGCGTGTCGCCCAGACGTTCCGACGGCCGCCCGGACGGCCGTCCCTGCTGCCTGACCCGCAGCTCGCTCAACGCCCGAAGCGGAAACACCGGCCGGTGACGTGGCGGCTCTCCTGGCGCCAGAGTCAGCCCCGGCATCCTGTCGGCGACGGCCTGGATCGCGACCTCCAGTTCCAGGCGCGCGAACCCGGCTCCGAGGCAGAAATGGATGCCGTGCCCGAACGCGAGATGCGCGGACGACCCGCTGCCCGGACTGAACCCGGCCGGACACGCGTGGGCACGGCTGTCCCGGCCGGCCGCTCCGTACAACAGAAGCAGTCGGCTCCCCGCGGGCAGGGGGACGTCGCCGACCACCACGTCATGGAGCGCGGTCCGGTACATGCCCGCCAGAGGACTGTCGAACCGCAGTCCCTCCTCGACGAGGTCCCGGGTGGCGATCTTCCCGTCGGCCACCGCGGCCCAGCCGCCGGGTGACCGAAGCTGCTGGTAGACGATCGTGCCGAGCGCCTCCGCACAGGTCATGTGCCCCGCGAAGATCAGCGTGGGGACCTGGACGGCGACGTCGTCGGCGGTGAGCGTGTTGCCCGCCCTGCCGTCATGGAGCAGTTCACTGATCAGGTCGTCCTGCGGTGCGGCGAGCCGTTCCTGCACCAGCGACCGGGCGAACGCACCGAACTCCATCAGGCCACGTGCGTACTCACGCAGCCAGTCAGGATCGGTGTAGCCCTGCAGCATCATGAGTTCGATGCGTTGCTCGGACCACGTACGGCAGCGCTCGACGTACTCGTCCGGGATCCCGAGGCGCCGGCAGATCACCTCCAGGGAGTACGGAACGGCGAACTCCGTGATGAAGTCGAACTCCGCGGGGCCCGCGGACTCCGCGGTCCGCTCGGCGAGTTCCGTGGCGATCGCACGGACCGTGGGTTCGAACGCCCTGACCCTGGCGGGGGTGAACCCGACATTGAGCACGTCCCTGATCCTGGCGTGCTCGGGGGGGTCGAGCGAGCCGACGGCCAGGGCGCCGGCACCGCGCCAGGTCCGGAGCATCCGACTCACGTCCTCGGGCAACTCCACCGAGGAGCGGGGGTTGTGGTCGCGCGCCGAGAAGTTCCGGTCGTCCCGCAGCACGGCGACCATGTCCTCGCGCCGGGTGACGCACCACGCGTCGAGCAGGGGCGCGTAGAACACCGGCTCCGTCTCCACGACGTCGGCCAGAAATGAATACGGGTCGTCGCGGTGTACGCCGTACGGATCGAACGGCCTGCCTTCATGCAATTGCCCAGAATCGACTGACACAGGCATTCCGCCTCTCAAGCCTTCAGTGAAAAAATTCCCGGCGACGATCGGTCGCGGTGTGTGATGTCCGCGCACCCGATCACCGGCGACGTCCCCCCGGCGCGGGCAAACAGGCGGGTCCTGGCAGCATGCGCCGTGGCCTCCGGTACCTCTCGCTGCACTCATTCCCGGTCCGCCGTCGGGCGCCGGCCTAATGGGCGGACTCGAATTCGGCCTCGGTGCCGCACGGCGGCCACCGCTCCGCAGGGCAGTCTAATCCAGACCTTGCGCCGTGTTCTTTGGGGTTTTTCCTAAAGTCGAGGACGCTCACGCTGCGTCGTTGACACGGGAGGAGGGGTCGTTCAGGATGGCGGTCGGAACGCTCAGGAGAATTCAGTTGAGCGCCATATCCAGCACGTGATTTCCAGTGGTGCATTTCGCGAGCCCCATGCGCGTCGGTTCTGACCAGTAATCGGGAAGGCGTGCGACCGGAGGAAAATCTCGATGAGCGCACTCGACACCTCGTCGACCGGGGTTCCTGCCTCCCTGTCGCCGAAGACGGTGCGGGCCACGGTATGGCCCGTCATACGGCAGCAGGCTTCCGCACCGGAGCCCACCCCGGCCCGGATGTGCTCCGGCCACCTCGGCCTCACCGACGCACACGGCGCCTCCAGCGGTGCCCCGGGCGGCAATCTGAGCCGCTCCGCCCTCACGACGGCGGCGGCCGACGGAGTCGGCCTGCGGCCTGGGGGCGTGCGGTGGCAGGCGGCGGCACGGGAGCCGCTGCACAACTCGACCCTGATCCACGACGACATCATCGACGCGGACGAGTCGCGTCGCGGCCGCCCGGCCGCCCGGAAGGTGTTCGGCGTCGGTCCGGCCGTCCTGGCCGCTCCGCGCGGCGCAGTCCGGCACCCGGGCCTCGCTTTTCTCACCGAGCGGGCGCCTCGGCACGGTGGTCCGAACCTCGATTCCGGCGGAGGCCGTCAGTGAGTACCCCGGTCCAACTCCCTTTCGGTCAGACGAACGTGCTGCAACTCGCGCCGGGGCTGCGCGCTCTCCAGTCCCGGGGCGCGGTCCATCGGGTGCGCACCGCCGAGGGCGACGAGGCATGGCTGGTCACCGCTCACACCTGGGTGCGGCAGCTGCTCGACGACGACCGGCTCAGCCGCACGAACCCCGATCCGCAGGCAGCGGCGAAGGACAGCGGATCGGCGCTGCTCGCCGGCCTGCTGGGCGACTTCGCCACCGACCACGCCCGGTTGCGTGCGCTGCTGGAGCCGCACTTCGCACCCGAGCGGATGCTGGCACTGCGGCCCTACGTCGAGAAACTGACCGGGCAGCTCCTGGACACCATGGCCGGCCGTAAGCCACCGGTGGACCTGCGTCAGTCCGTGGCCCTGTCGCTGCCGATCCAGGTGATGTGCGAGTGGCTGGGCGTACCCCAGGAGGACAAGGACACGTTCGGCGGCTGGACCCAGGACGCCGCCAACGTCGGGGACCCGGCCAGGTCGAAACAGGGGCTGGGTGAGCTGTTCGGCTACTGCAGGCGGCTCGTCGCCGACAAGCGCCGTGATCCGGGCGATGACGTGATCTCCAGGATCTGCGCGACCGAGGGGATCGGGGACAACGAGGTCCTCGGACTGACGGCCCTGCTGCTGTTCGGCGGTTACGAGACGACGGTGGCCCGGATCGGTGCCTGTGTGTCGCTGTTGCTGGCCCACCCCGAACAGTGGCAGGCGCTGGTGGACGACCCGAGTCTCGTTCCGGACGCGGTCGAGGAGACCCTTCGGATGTCGATGCCGAACCCGCACAACGGTGGGATGCCCCGTTACGCGCTGACGGATTTCGAGATCGACGGGACCACCGTCCGGACGGGCGACCTGGTGCTGCTGAACATCATCGCGGCCAACCACGACGAGACGGCCTTCAGCGACGCGGGCCGGATCGATGTCACCCGCGACACCACGGACAGCCTCGTGTTCGGACACGGCGCGTACCACTGCGTCGGCGCCACGCTGGCCCGGATGCAGCTCCAGGTGGTGCTCGGCCAACTCGTCGCGCGCTTCCCCTCGCTGCGACTGGCTGTCGGTGTCGAGGAGTTGCGTCTGCGCCACAACACGCTGATCGGCGGGTTGGTCCACCTTCCGGTGACTTGGTGATCGGATCCTGATGCTGCACAAGATATCCTCAGACGTCGTCACGAAGAGCCCGAACTCGGTCCGGGCCTACCTCCTGTTGATGCGACTGGACAGGCCCACGGGGTACGTGCTCTACCTGCTCCCCGGGCTGTGGGCCGCCGTCCTCGCCTCCGGTCGGCGACCGGACCTCCTGGCGGTGGTGGTTCTCGCCGTCGCGGCGGTGCTGGTGCGCGGTGCGGCCTGCGCGGTCAACGACGCGGTGGACAGGGACGTCGACGCCCGAGTCGCCCGCACCGTGTCGCGCCCGGTCGCGTCGGGGACGATCAGCGTGGGGAACGCACTTCTGTTCGCCGCCGCGCAGGGCGCGGTCGCGCTGCTGGTCCTGGCGATGGTGAACGTCCAGACGGTCCTGGTCGCCGCGGCCTCGTACCCGTTGATCGTCGCCTACCCCTTCATGAAGCGCATCTTCTTCTGGCCCTCGGCGTTCCTGGCGCTCGTCATGAGCGTGTATGTGCTGATCGGCTGGACGGCGGCGACCGGGAGCCTCGACTACCCGCCGGCGGTGTACGGCCTGTACGCCTGCGGGGCCTTCTGGACCCTGATCCACGACGCGATCTACTCCCATCAGGACAAGGAGTACGACCGGGACATCGGCGTCAAGTCCTCCGCTCTGCTGTTCGGCAGGGCCACCAAGGCATGGCTGGCGGTGTTCGGCGTGCTCAGCGTCGGCGGCGTGTGGTGGGCCGGTTCCCGGATGTCGATGGGGTGGGCGTTCTACCTGATCGTCGTGATCGCGGGAATCCTCCTTGGCCGGCTGCTCGTCCGCGTGGACCTGGATGATCCGAAGTCGTGCTGGGACACCTTCGTCGCCAACACCTACTACGGCTGGCTCCTTCTCGCGGCCGTGCTGGCAGGGCAGTTCACATGACAGATTCGATGTGGCAGGGCGGCGGCGTCGACCTGGACGCCTACCTGAGCCGTGTGGGGTATAAGGGCGACGTGGCTGCGGACCTCGCCACGCTGCGGGGCCTGCACGCGGCCCACGTCGACGCGATCGCCTTCGACAACCTCGACGCGCTGCTGGGGCGTCCGACGGTGCCGCTGGACCTGGACAGCGTCCAGGAGAAGATCGTGCGGCAGGGCCGCGGCGGCTGGTGCCTGGAACAGGTCGTCCTGATGGCAGCGGTGCTGGACCGGATCGGGTTCACGTTCTCGGCGTTCGCGGGAAGGACCCGGATCCGCACCGGGAACAGATTCGGTCCCGCGCTCCACGTCGCCCTGCGCGTGACGCTCGACGACGGACACTGGCTGTTCGACGTGAGTTTCGGCGCGTACGGACCGCACGCCCCCATCCGCCTCGCCGAGAACGCGCGCCTGGAGGGCGACTGGCCCTTCGACCTGGTACGGGAACCGACCGGGGAACACGTGCTGCGGTTCCTGCGGCCTGAAGGCCCGGCGGAGCTCTACGGTTTCACCACCGACGCCCGCTATCCGTCGGACTTCGAACTCCTCAACCACTTCTGCCTCACGCATCCGCGCTCGCCGTTCAACCACCGGATGGTCCTCCAGCGCACGCAGCCCGACGTGAGGCACCTCCTCGCCGGCAGCACGCTCACGGAGATCCGTCCCGCGGAGCCGGTGACCATCAGGGAACTCGACAAGGACGAACTGCTCTCCGCACCCGAGGAGATCTTCGGGATCACCCTGGAACCGGCCGACGTCCAAGCGCTCTCGAAGATCCTGGACGGTCCGTGATGCGTACCCTGCTGCTGGACAACTACGACTCGTACACCTTCAACCTGTACCAGTTGATCGCCGGCATCAACGGCCGGGAGCCGGTCGTGATGGTCAACGACGACCCGGCACTGCCGAGCCTGCGGCTGGAGGACTTCGACAACATCGTCGTCTCACCCGGCCCCGGACGACCGCAGAACCCCCGCGACGTCGGCCTCCTCGGCGATCTGCTGGGCCGCACCACCCTGCCCGTTCTGGGCGTCTGCTTCGGCCACCAGCTGATCGCGCACCTGGCCGGAGCGTCGGTGGTGGCAGCGCCCGAACCGCGACACGGCCACCTCGCCAAGGTCACCCACGAGGGAGATCCGCTGTTCGTCGGGGTTCCGCGGGAGTTCGTCGCGGTCCGCTACCACTCGCTGTGTGTGCAGGAACCCCTGCCCGAGGAACTCGTCGCCACCGCGTGGGCGGACGACGGTGTGCTCATGGCGCTGCGGCATCGCGAACTGCCGCAGTGGGGCGTGCAGTTCCACCCCGAGTCGATCGCCTCCCAGCACGGGCGTGAGATCCTGCAGAACTTCGCCGGCCTGACCCGCCGGACACGGCAGGCGAACCGACCGTCCGTCACCGTCATGGGCGCCGGCACGGACACCGTCGCCGATCCCGTCACCGTCACCGACACCGACACCGACACCGACACCGCAGTGTCCGACGACACGCGCGGCGCGGCCGAGGGGCTGCGGGTCATCAGCACGGTCGTGCCGACCGCCGCCGACTCCGAAGCCGTCTTCCTCGAACTCTTCGACAACGTCCCGTACTGCTTCTGGCTGGACAGCAGCCGGGTGGAGAAAGGCCTGTCGCGGTTCTCGTTCCTCGGCGACACCTCGGGTCCGCTCAGTGAGGTCCTGACCTACCGCACCGGCAGCGGAGCCGTCGAAGTACGCGATGCGAGCGGCGTCCGCATTCTCACCGGCAGCGTGTTCGACGTCCTGGACCAGCGGCTGCGCGAACGGCGCGTCCCCGACACGGACCTGCCCTTCGACCTGACCGGCGGCTACGTCGGCTACTTCGGCTACGAACTCAAGGCCGAGTGCGGGTCCACGGCCCGCCACACCGCCGAATCGCCGGACGCCGTCTGGATGTTCGCCGATCGCGTCGTCGCCGTCGACCACCAGGAGGGACTGACCTATCTGGTGGCTGTCCACGACGAGCGGACCCGGCGCGACGCCCAGGAATGGATGGACCGGACGTACGCGCTCCTGACGGCCCTGAACCCGGCCGACGCCGAACCGCCGGACGACCCGGCCGGGGACCCACCCTCGAACGCCGAGGAACACCTCGGCCGCGACCGGAACCAGTACCTCGCGGACATCGCGGAGTGCCGACGGCAGCTGAGCCAGGGCGAGAGCTACGAGATCTGCCTGACCAACAAAATGCACCTGCCGTTCCCCGACGACGACACGTCCTTCTACCTGCGGCTGCGCCGGGCGAACCCCGCGCCGTACGCCGCGCTCCTGCGCCTCGGCGACGTCACGGTCTTCAGCTCCTCGCCGGAGCGGTTCCTGCGCATCGAGCGGGACCGCACGGTCACCAGCAAGCCGATCAAGGGCACCGCCCCTCGCGACGCCGACCCCGAGCGCGACGCCGAACTGGCCGCCACCCTCGCCTCCAGCGCCAAGACACAGGCCGAGAACCTGATGATCGTCGACCTGCTGCGCAACGACCTGGGCCGGGTGTGCGAGGTGGGCAGCATCGAGGTCGACCCGTACCTGGCCGTCGAGAGCTACGAGACCGTGCACCAACTGGTCTCCACGGTGCGCGGACGGCTCGCCGACGGGGTGAGCGCGCTGGACTGCGCCCGGCAGTGCTTCCCGGGCGGCTCGATGACCGGAGCGCCGAAACTGCGCACCATGGAGATCATCGACGGCCTGGAGACGGAGGCCAGGGGTGTCTACTCCGGCGCCCTCGGCTACTTCGGCCTCTCCGGCGGCACCGACCTGAACATCGTGATCCGCACCGCGGTCCGCGTCGGTGACCGGCTGAGCATCGGAGCCGGCGGAGCGATCGTGCTCGATTCCGACCCGCACGACGAGTACGAGGAGATGCTGCTCAAGGCCGCGGCGTCGCTCCGCGCCTGGCGTGCGCCGACGGTGTCGTACACGGGCGGCTCCCCGAGATGAACGCAGAGACGAAGACCGCGATGGGCACAGCGACAGGCCAGGGCGTCCGCCGGTGGTGGGACGCCGAGGGCGGCTGGTCGCCTGCCGACGCCGCCGGGACGGTGCTGGTCGCAGACTCCTGGCTGGTGGGCGAGGGTCGGGTACGGGGACTCGACCGGCACGCCGGACGCTTCGGTTCGGCCTGTGGCCGCCACTTCGGACGGGCGGCGGACGACACGAACCGGTTCCTGCGGGCGGTCGCCGCGTCCCTGCCCGCCCGAGGCCGATGGTTCCCCCGCGTCGAACTCGTGGCGACGGGGCCGGGAACGCGGCTGCGGATGTGGCTGCGTCCCGCGCCGGCGCGCACCGCCACCGTGCGGCTGTGGACCGCGGCGGGACCCGACCGACGGCGGCTGCCGGCCGTCAAGGGCGCCGACCTGGACCACCTGGCCGCCCTGCGCGCCGCCGCGGTCGCGGCCGGAGCCGACGAGGCGCTGCTGGTCTCGGCGGAAGGCCACGTGCTCGAAGGGTCGACCACGAGCGTCGTCTGGTGGCGCGACGACACTCTGTGCGGCCCACCACCGGGCCCCGGCCTGCTTCCCGGGGTCACCCGCGCCCTGCTCGGCGAACTCGCCCGCACGGCAGGGCACCGGGTCGTCACCGAACAGGCCACCGCAGCGGATCTCGCCGGCCTGCCCGTCTGGACACTGAACGCCCTGCACGGCATCCGGCCGGTCACCGAGGGGCTGGGCCGGTTCCGGGACACGGACACCGTGGCGGCCGAGCGGTGGAACGCGCGCCTGGCCGCACTCGCCGTTCCGGCGGGCGCCGCCCTGATTCCCGTGGCGAACCCATGAGGGAGGTCTCCCGATGACCGCGGCACATGAAGAGCCCGCCTACGAACGCGACCTGCTGGTGCAGCTGACGCGCCGCTGGGGGAAGCGGGTGGCCGTCAAGAAGGACGAACTCGACCTCGACGGTCACTTCGACCCGGCGCTGCCGGACTTCCCCGAACACCTGGTTCCCGTACTGTTCCTGCCCGGTGCCGACCGGCTCGACCGGGACGCTCGCGAACGCATCCTGTCGGCGGCGTGGATCTCCTACAACGCCAAGACCGCGGCCATCGAGGACGAGATCATCCTGCCGGCCTGCCGGCTGATGCTTAAGGAACGGATCCCCGTCCGCCGCGACGACGTCGCCGTCGACGCCCTGCACCAGACGATCATCGATGAGCACTACCACATCCTGATGTGCCACAACGCGGTCGGCGTCACCCGCAGGCGGCGTGACATGGCGGACCTGCGCTTCGCGCCGGACGTCTGGTCGGTCGTCCAGGGACGGGACGCGGTGCGCGCCGGGCTGTCCGGGTTCGACCGCGACCTCGTCGACATCGCGTTCTCCCTGGCCGCGGAGACGACGATCAGCGGGTTCCTCTCCGCACTCGCCACAGCCCAGGAGATCCAGCCGATGAACCGGATCACCACCGATCTGCACCGGCGGGACGAGGGCGGACACGCCGTGGTGTTCCGCGAGCTGTGCGGCTCGCTCTACCGGAACCTGGACAGCGCACAGCAGCGGATGTTCCGCGAGGCACTCGTCGCCGGACTGACGGCGTTCCGCTCCGCGGACCTGGAACCCTGGGTGACCGTGGCGCACCAGGGCGGCCTGGAGATCGACACCGGTCAGCTGGGCGAGTGGGCCGCGTCCCGCCCGGTACCCGCGCGGGACACCGGGCCGTTGCAGCTGCTGCTCGACGACCTGGGCATCAGCCACGACCTCGTCGAGACGGTACGGCGCTGACGGCCCCGCGCCGCCCAGCCAGGAGAAGCGGACGGAGACCATGGTGACCCGCACCGGCGAAGCCGCCGCGCACTGGCGGACACTCGTCGCCCACCAGCGGCCGGAGTGGCCGAGCCAGGCCGAGCTCGGTGACGTGGTGGGTCACCTCACCGACCGGCTCCCGTTGGTCACGCCGCCAGAGTGCGACCTGCTCACCGCACGACTCGCCCAGGTGGCAGAAGGCAGAGCGTTCCTGTTCCAGGGGGGCGACTGCGCCGAGCGCTTCGACCGCCTGTCGGCGCGGGCGGTCCACGGCACACTGCGCCTCCTCCAGCAGACGGCCGTGATCCTGTCGTACGCGTCGGCGGTCCCGGTGGTCACGGTGGGCCGGATCGCCGGACAGTACGCGAAGCCCCGGTCCCGGCCGACCGAGACCGTCGACGGGTGCACGCTCCCGGTCTACCGCGGCGACGCGGTGAACGGCATGGGCTTCAGCCAGGCCGAACGACGGCCGGACCCGGCCCGGCTCCTTCGGATGTACGACGCGTCGCGCCACACCCTGGACCTCATGCGCGCCTACCCCCGCGAGGGCACCGACCCGCACCTTCTGCACCAGGAGATCCAGGACTTCGTCTCCCGCTCGCCCGCCGGTCAACGCCACGGCGAACTGGCCGGCCGCATCGGACAGGCGCTGTCCTCGACGCACGCGCGGGACGGTGAACCACCCATCGCGGAGTGGTTCGCCAGCCATGAGGGACTGCTCCTCGACTACGAGGCAGCGCTGACCCGCCACCACCCGGATTCCGGCCGACGGTACGCGGGGAGCGGTCACATGCTGTGGATCGGCGACCGTACCAGACAGCTCGACGGCGCCCACGTCGCCTACTTCGCCACCATCGACAACCCGATCGCGGTCAAGCTGGGCCCCGGCGGCCGGCCGGCGCAGGCACTGGCCCTGATCGACCGCCTCGACCCAAAACGGCGGCCGGGCCGGCTGACGTTCATCGTCCGCATGGGAGCGCACCGTGTACGGGACCTGCTGCCGGAGCTCGTCGAGAAGGTCACCGCATCCGGCGCGCCCGTGGTGTGGGTGTGCGATCCGATGCACGGCAACACCTTCGAGGCGCCCAGCGGACGCAAGACCAGGCGGTTCGACGACATCCTCGCCGAGATCGCCGGCTTCTTCGAGGTGCACCGGGCCCTGGGCACCCACGCCGGCGGCCTGCACGTGGAGCTGACCGGCGAGGACGTGACCGAGTGCGTGGGCGGCGGCGCCGGCCTGGGCTTCGACGACCTGCACCGCAGGTACGAGTCGGCGTGCGATCCGCGCCTCAACGGCGACCAGGCCCTCGACCTGGCCTTCCGGGTCGCCGAACTGCTCACCCCAGGAGCGTCCGGCGCCGTGCCGCCGGACGCAGCGGTGACTGCCGCGGCACCGAGCGGAGGTCAGTGACCGCTTCCCCGCCGTGACACCGTCCGTCGCGCGGCCGCCGGGCAGCGGTCCTGGGCCAGGGCGCACGACTCGCCCGAAGCAGCCCTGACGGGCCTCGCGGCGATGGGGAAACATCGGTTCCGGGCAGGTGTGTCCGCTCCCGCATGCTCCGCGCACATATGTGTCCGTGGGGACGCATCCACCGCAGGGCTGATCCGGGAAGGAAGAGCGAGGGTTCGGGCCGACGTGCCCGTTCGAGCGCCCGCCCACGTGAGGGACAAGGGAGGCGGCGCGCTCCCGGGTCCCTGCGTGGCGGTGCAGGGGCCCGGTCCGACGACCCGCGTGGCCCAGGCCCTGTGGTCACACGGTCGCGGGGTCCGTGGCGGGCGAGGCGGTTCGCGCTCAACGCGGTGGTGCCGGGAAGCGCCACAGCGCTGCTGCTGTGGGCGCCGGTGACCGTCTCCGTGCCGGTGGTGCTGACCGAGGCGGTCATCCTCGTGGCCGGTCTCGCCGTCATGCTGGTCGCCAACGCGGCCCTGCTGCGGATCGGACCGGACCCGCTCGACCGGCTCACCCGGCTGATGGCCACCGTGGACCTGCTGCGGCCCGGCCAGCGGCTGCCGGAAAGGGGCCGCGGTCAGATGGCCGAGCTGATCCGCACCTTCAACGCCATGCTCGAACGGCTCGAGCACGAACGGGCCACCAGCAGTGCCCGCGCCCTGCTGGCACAGGAAGCGGAACGGCGCCGCATCGCCCAGGAACTGCACGACGAGGTCTCTGGTGCGCCGGCTACGGCCGGGCGCGCTGGAGGACCTCGGTCTGGTCAGCGCCCTGACCAACACCGCCCGCCTTGCCGAGGCCGACCGGGTCGAAGTGAGCCTGCAGTTAGGTGTCCTCGGTGCGCCGTGCGGCGGAGACGCTATGGACACAGATGCGTCGGCCGTCCTAGATTCTTTCTGGTGCGAGATCAGCCGGGGGAGCGGCGCTCATCGTCACGCAGCAGGGGGAGCATGAAATTCGGCTTACTGGGGCCCTTGCACGCCCAGATCGCCGGACGCGCGGTCCCGTTGAACGGACCGCGGCAGGCCAAGATGCTGGCAGCGCTTCTGCTCGACGCCAACAACGTCGTCGCCATGGAACGACTCGTCGCCGTGATGTGGGACACGAACCCGCCCGCCACCGCGGTCCGCCAGATCCAGGACGCCGTCTCCGGACTGCGCCGTAACCTCGTGGCCGGCGGAGCACCCCGCTCCCTGATCAGCACGCGGCGCGGCGGCTACCAGATCCACCTGGCCGAGGACCAGCTCGACCTGCTGGAGTTCGAGCACGAGCGACGCCTCTGCGAACAGCACACGGCCCCGGCCGCAAAAGCAGCCGCCCTGCGGCGGGCGCTCGCCTGCTGGCGCGGGAACGCCCTGGTCGACACGCCCGGCCAAGCCCTGGAGATCGACGCGGCACGGCTGAACGAGCGACGCGCGGCCACGCACAGGCAGTGCCTGGCCGTCGAACTCGACCTGGGGCGTCATCACGAGGTCGTCGACGAGCTGACCGCTCTGCTCCACGAGCACCCCTACGACGAGCAGGTCGCCGAACACCTGATGGTCGCCCTCTACCGGTGTCGACGACAGGGCGAGGCGCTGCAGGTGTACGAGCGGCTGCGCCGGACCCTGGCCGACGAACTCGGCGTCGACCCCGCCCCGCCGCTGCGGACGCTGCACCAGCGCATCCTGACCGCGGATCCCGACCTGGCGGGCACGGTCCCGGCGAACGCCCCCTCGCCCACGCCACCGCAGCGCCCGGCCCCGACGGCGCCGGGACCGGCGATGGCGTTACCGGTGCGGCAACTGCCGCTGGACGTACCCGACTTCGTCGGCCGCACGGAGGCGCTGGCCGAGATCGCCGGGCTGCTCGACGGGTCGGCGCCGAACCGGGCTCCGGTGGTCGTAGTCGTGGGCGGTCCCGGTGTCGGCAAGTCCTGCCTGGTGACCCATGCCGCACGGCTGGCCAGCGCCGACTTCCCCGACGGCCAGCTCTACCTCGACCTCGCGGCGACATCGGACGAACCACGGGACCCGGGCCTGATGCTGGCCGAAGCACTGCGTGCGCTCTCGATCACCGGCAGCGCGATCCCCAACGGACTCTCCGAACGAGCCGCGCTCTACCGGTCGTTGCTGGTGGGCCGGCAGATGCTGGTGGTGCTGGACGACGCCGGTCACGCCGATCAGGTGCTGCCGTTGCTGCCCGGGGCCGAGGGCTGCGCCGTGTTGATCACCAGCCGCACGCTGCTGACCCAGCTCCCCGGCGCCCGGCACATCGACCTGGACGTGCTGAGCCGGGCCGAGGCGCGGGAGCTGTTCACCGGAATCGTCGGGCAGCGGCGGGTCGAGCGGGAACCGGGGGAGGCCGACGCGATCCTCGACTGCTGCGGCAACCTGCCGCTGGCCATCCGGATCGCCAGCGGCAAGCTCACGGGCCGCCCGGCCTGGTCCCTGCGGGTCCTGCGGGAACGCATCGAGGACGAGTCACGGCGGCTGGCCGAGCTGAGGATCGGGGACCTCAGCGTGCGCGCCAGCGTCGAGCTGAGCTTACGGCTGCTGCCGGCCGACGGGGTCCGCGCGTTGAGCCTCCTGGGTCTGCTCGGCCCCTGCACCCTGCCCGGCTGGGTGGTCGGCCCACTGCTGGACCGCCCGGACGGCGAGGGAGTGCTGGACACCCTCGTCGACGCCAGCCTGGTGCGGCTGACCGCCACCGACGCCCTCGGTGAGCCGCGTTACCGGCTGCACGACCTGATCAGGACCTGTGCCGTCGAGATCGCCGCCTCGTTGCCGATGGAGGACAAGCGGGACGCGATCGTCCGGGTGCTGTCCGTCTGGCTGGAGCTGATCGGGCGCGGCACCGATCGGCTGCCGGCCGCCGGGCTGCTGGCGGCCGCGCCCGGTTCGGCACCGCGCCGGCCGGCGCCCGACGCGATCGTGGACCGGCTGACGGCCGACCCGGCCGGCTGGTTCGACGCGGAGCGCGACAACCTGCTCGCCGCGGTGAAACTGGCCGTGGACTGGGGCCAGGACGAGCTGGCCTGGGAGCTGGCGGCCGGCGCGGCGACCTACTACGACCACCGGTGTCTGTACCAGGACTGGCAGCACGGTCACCGGCTCGCGCTGGACGCGGCCGAGGCCGCCGGCAACCTGCACGGTGCCTCGGTGCTGCTTCGCGGCCTCGGCCAGCTGTACATCTACCAGGACGAGTTCGACCGGGCCACCCGGGCCCTGGAGTCGTCCTTCGGACTGTGCCAGGACGCTGGGGACAAACACGGCGAGGCGCTGTCGGTCGCCATGCTGGCCACGGTCAGCCGGGTGCAGGGCAGGGACGCCGAGGCCCTCGAACGCGTCGAGCACGCGCTGGCCATCGCGGTCGGTGCGGGCGACCGGGTCGTCGAAGCGCAACTGTCGTGCTCCATGGGCGTGATGAAGCTGATGCAGGGCAAGCTGGAGGAGGCGGAGCCATGGTTCCGCGCGGCCTTGGACCAGGCCAGGGCGCTGGGCGACGAGCACCGCGTGGCCGTGGTGCTGCGGCGGTACAGCCGACTGCACGATCGGCGTGGTGATCCGGGCGAGGCGTTGCGCTGTCTGGGACACGCGCTGGCCACCTTCGAGGAGCTGGCCGACGAGCGGTGCGCCGCGTACACGCTGCTGGAGGTCGGCCGCGTGTACGCCGGGCAGCACGACCGGGACCGGGCGGCCCCGGCGCTGGAGCGCGCGGCGGGACTGTTCCACCGGCACGGCGACCGCCAGGACGAGGCCACCTGCTGGCAGCTGATCGGCGACCTGGACGCCGCCGCGGGCGTCCACCACCTGGCGCACCAGCACCGAGGCCGGGCGCAGCGGCTCTGGCAGACGATCGGCGACCTCAACCAGACGGATGCTCCGGCCCGACCGTCCTCGCCGTGAGTCCACGCCGACACCCGGACCGGCCGGGGCCGCAGGTTCGGGTCAGTCGAAGAGAGCGACGACTCCACACACCCAGATCGCGAGGAACGCAAGAGTCCCCATCAGACAGCCGACGCCCGCCAGCGCACCGCCGACCGTCCACGGCTCCGCGGCCGCCTGCGCGTACTCCCACTCCGGCCCGTCCCGGTAGGAGGCCGGGGCGTCCCAGTCGACAGGGCGTCCCAGCTTCTCGGCGCACGCGCTCCGCACTGCGATCAGCTCGTCAGGAGCCGGCCTGGCCGTGATCCTGATGAGACGTTTGTTCGGGCGGATTCGGTGCACACGATGATCTGACACAGCCCTTATTTCGAGGAAGCGAGACGCACCATGGGCATCATCGCGTGGATCATCATCGGCCTGCTCGCCGGCGCCATCGCCAAGGCCTTGATGCCGGGCAAGGACCCGGGCGGCATCGTCGTCACCATGCTCATCGGCATCGTCGGCGGCCTGCTCGGCGGCTGGCTCGGCAAGGTGATCTTCGGAGTTGACTCCATCGACGGGTTCTTCGACCTGTCCACCTGGATCGCCGCCATCGTCGGCTCCCTCATCCTGCTGGTCCTCTACCGCCTCGTCACCGGTAACCGGCACTCGCACCGTCACGCATAACCTCTCGACGGCATACGCCGACGCGACCTGAACGGCTCCCTCCTGTGCTCACAGGACGGGAGCCGTCAGCGTGTGTGCCGCCTTTTTGCGCCGGGTGCAGGGCGGCCTTCAAGCCGGCCTGCGGACCGGCGCGTGCCTCACGGTGTCCCCCCTCAGGCGTGGCAACTCGGAGGACAGAAAACGCAGTTGATCCGAATCCTGACGTATG
Source organism: Streptomyces sp. NPDC051987 (assembly GCF_040680735.1). Taxonomy (NCBI): domain Bacteria; kingdom Bacillati; phylum Actinomycetota; class Actinomycetes; order Kitasatosporales; family Streptomycetaceae; genus Streptomyces; species Streptomyces sp. NPDC051987. Next base: position 60,939 of record NZ_JBFAXI010000042.1, read on the forward strand.
GATACTGGCTGTCGTGTCGGTTGATCGGGTCCGCTCCCGTGGTGAGGAGCGGACCGGGGAAGGGCCTGCGAGCATGACCATGCACGATGACCAGGTGGACGTGACCACCGACATCGTTGCGACCCTGATCCGGGAACAGTTTCCCCAGTGGAGCGGCGAGGCGATCCGCCTCGTGGCGTCGACGGGGACGGTCAACGCCATCTTCCGCATCGGGGACGACCTCGCTGCCCGCTTCCCTCTACGCCTGGCCGATGCCGACGAGGCGCTGGCGGTGCTGGAACGGGAAGCCCAGGCGAGCGCGGAGCTGGCACGGGTGTCGCGGTTCCCCGCCCCGGTACCCGTCGCCCTGGGAAAGCCCGGAGCGGGGTACCCCATGCCGTGGTCGGTGCAGACCTGGCTGCCGGGAACCATCGCCTCCGATGCCGACCCGAGCGGGTCGGACGCCTTCGCCGAGGACCTTGCGGCCTTCATCTCCACCCTGCGGAGCGCCGAGACGCGGGGGCGCCGCTTCAGCGGCGAGAACCGTGGCGGCGTACTCGCTCACCACGACAGCTGGATGGCGCAGTGCTTCGCAGAGAGCGAGGGGCTGCTCGATGTGCCACGGCTGCGCCAAGTGTGGGGCCGCTTCAGAGAGTTGCCGCGCACGAGCGCCGATGTGATGAGCCACGGTGACCTGATTCCCGGCAACGTCCTGGTCGAGGGAGACCGACTCGGCGGGGTGCTCGACACCGGCGGCTTCGGCCCGGCCGACCCCGCGCTGGACCTGGTCAGCGCCTGGCACCTGCTGCAGCCGGGCCCGCGTGACGTGCTCCGGCGGGCACTGGGCTGTGACGACCTGGAGTGGGAGCGCGGCAAGGCATGGGCGTTCGAACAGGCGACGGGGCTTGTCTGGTACTACGTCGACAGCAATCCGGCGATGAGTCGCATGGGACGCAGGACACTCGACCGCATCCTGGAGTCGACAAAGTGATGCAGCCCCGGTCGCGGGCCGTGAGCCGGGTCCGCGACCGCCGGTCCCGCCGCCCGGCAGCAGCGTGCGCGACGGACATGCGGAGCACTCGTGCATGGACAGGGTGGTTGCCGGTGAAAATAGAATACCGAGCCCTGCGGGAGTGGCGGGCCGCGACCGGTCCGTGAGGGGGAGGGGACCGCGGGACAGGCGAGTTCGTACCGGTGGTTCGGGTCGTCAGGGCGCTGTGCGTGGCGAACCGGGGGCCGGTGTACCCATGAGTAGTTCGGGGGGCGTTCATGGAACCGGCGGCTTCCGCACCGGAGTTGATTCAGACGACCCGTGATTTCGCGCGGGAGTTCACCCGGTTACGCACTCGGGCCGGCCTCAGCATGCGCGCCCTGGCGCGGGCGACGGACGTGCCCTCCAGCACCATCGGCGACTACTCGTCGGGCCGTTCGCTTCCGTTGCCCGGAGACATGGAGAAACTGCGCGCGCTCCTGGTGAAGTTGGGGGTCACCCAGGAGGCCGACCTCAAGGCATGGACGGATGCCGCCCTGCGCGCCCGGTCCCCCGTGGGCCGTCAGCGCCGCTCGGCGCCCCTGCCCTACCGGGGCCTGGCGAGCTTCGGCGTGGAGGACGCGCGGTGGTTCCACGGCCGCGACGACGTGACGGCGGAACTTCTGGCCGCGGTCTTCGAGGCACAGCGCGGCGACCTTCCCGTCATCCTGGTCGGCGCCTCGGGATCGGGGAAGAGTTCACTGCTGCACGCGGGCCTTCTGGCCGCGCTCACGGGCCCGTTGCTCACCTGCTCGCCGGGCGACCGGCCGCTGGCGGTCCTGGCCGACCGGCTCGCGCAGGTCACGGGCCGTCCGGTGCTCGACCCCGACCTGCTGCGCGAGAGGCCGGAAACCGTCGCGGAGGAAGTGGCCGGCCTGGGGGAGACGGACCTGACCGTCGCGGTGGACCAGTTGGAGGAGATCTTCACCCTCTGCACCGACGAGCAGGAGCGCAGCGCGTTTCTCCTCGCTCTCGCGGCGCTGGCGGCCGCGGACACCGGCTCGGGGAGCCGGGTGCTGGTCGTCCTCGCCCTGCGGGCCGACTTCTACACCCAGGCGCTTTCGCATCCCTTCCTCGCCGCGGCCCTGCGTAGCCGGCAGGTCGTCGTACGTCCGATGACGACCGAAGAACTGCGCCAGGCGATCACCGGGCCCGCCCGGGAGGCCTCCATCGAGGTCGACGACGGGTTGGTACCGCTCCTGCTGGCCGACCTCCAGCCGGGCGGTGCGGGTGCCGCCGCCCACGACCCCGGAGCGCTGCCGCTGCTCTCGCACGTCCTGCTCACCACGGCCGAACGCTCCGGCGGCAAGCGTCTGACCGTTCCGGACTACCTGGCGAGCGGCGGCATTCAGCACGCCCTCGGGAACTCCGCGGAGAGTGTGTATCGCTATCTGGGGGCCGCACGGCAGGAAGCCGCGCGCCGGCTCTTCCTTCGTCTGGTTCATCTGGGCCGGGACACAGCCGACACCCGCCGCCGTGTCCGGTGGGCGGAACTGTCCGACGCCGAGGGCGCGGTGGCCACCGACGTGGACGAGGTGCTCGCGTCCTTCGTGGCGGAGCGGCTGCTGACCGTCGACTCCACGTCGGTCGAGATCACGCACGAGGCGCTGCTGGCCGGCTGGCCGCGGTTGGGGGAGTGGGTGGAGGCCAACCGGGCCCGGATGCTCCAGCACCGGCGCCTGACCGACAGTGCCTTCAGCTGGCAGGAAGCGGGCCGGGACACGGGTGCCCTGTCGCGGGGTGGCCAGCTGGCGCTCTTCCGTGAACTGGCCGGCGACGCCGGGTACGGCGCTCCGCTCAGCGCGCTGGAACACGAGTTCCTCGATGCCTCGACGGCGGAGGAAGAACGGGTGCGCGCCGCGGGCCGCCGTACGGTACGGCGGCTGTGGCGCCTGTCGGTGGCCCTGGTGATCCTGCTGGTGGCCACCGTCGCGCTCGGCGGTGTCGCGGTCCGGCAGCGGTCTCAGGCGAACAGTCAGCGTGACCAGGCGCTCTCCCGGCAGATCGCGTCCCGGGGAGAGCTGCTGCGTCGGCAGGACGTGTCGCTGGCGGCCGGACTGGGTCTGGAGGCCTACCGGATCAGCCCGACCACCGAAGCCCGCGCCCTGCTGCTGGAGACATCGGACACCCCGACGGCCGTACGCCTGGACCGCGCGCACGGTGTCATCCAGGCGGTGCCCGTCAGCTCCCGCCACGTCCTGGCCTCGGTCGCCGCCGACGGGACCGTCCGGCTGTGGGACGTCACGGGGGTCCGGTCGCGGCTGCTGAAGCTGATCCGGCTCGCTGCCCGGACCGCCCTGTACGCGGCGGCCTTCAGCCCGGACGGCAGGCAACTGGCGGTGGCAGGACAGGACGGTCGGGTACGGCGTTGGGACGTCACCGACCCTGCCCACCCGGTGCCGCTGGGGGCGACCGCGGCCGGTGCCGGCACGGTCTACGCGCTCGCCTACAGTCCAGACGGGCGAACCCTGGCCGTCGGTGCGAGCGACGGTGACCTGCACAGGTGGCGGCTCGGCGCCGATGGAGCACTCACGGCCCTGCTGCTGGAGCGGCAGGAGATCGACGAGGCCGCTCGGTACTGGGAGAACAACCACCGGCTGCCCGGTGAGTACCGGCTCACCGGCCGTTCGGCCGAGCGGCGCACGCGGTGGCCGACCGACAGCGACGTCCGGCTCGACCGGCGACAGCGAGAGTTTCTCAAGGCCAGCCTGAAGGCCGCGCGCCGCCGTCGGCGGTTGCTCGTGGGAGTACTGAGCGTGATCTTCACCCTCCTGGTCACGAGCACCGTCTTCTTCGCCGTGGCCCGGCAGGAGGCGGAGCACCGGGCACAGGCCCAGAAGGCCGCACTGGCCCAGCAGTTGGTCACCGTCGCCGACTCCCTGGGCGCGGACGACCCCCGTACCGCGCTGCTGCTCGCGGTCTCCGGTGCGCGGGCCGGTGCGTCGGGGCAGGCCGACACCGTGCTGCAGCACATCTTCCGGACGACCGCGTTCGACGGCCTCTTCACCGTACGGCCCGTCGCCGGAACCGAGGCCCCGGCCGTCGACAGCGTGAGCTACGGCGACGACGGTCACCAGCTGGCCGTCGGGACCGCCGCGGGCGGCACCGTGCTGATCGACCCGACCCGCAGGCCGATGCAGGAACTCGGCTCCGTCCCGTACGGGCACGGTGGAGAAGTCCGGTCCGTCTCCTACGCACCGACCGCCGGACTGCTCGCCGAAGGCGGATCGGACGGCACCGTCCTGCTCGTCTCCACCACCGACCCGCGGCACCGTGTGGCGGCGACACTCGACGCCGGCCCCACGACGGTCGGTTCGGTGGCCTGGTCGCCCGACAGCCGGCTGCTTGCCGCCGCGACGCGCAACCGCGGCACCCTCCTGTGGGACGTCTCCCGTCCGGAGCACCCCGTGCCGCTGCCCGCCCTGCCCTCGGCGGTCGGTGTCAACGCGGTGGCCTTCGCCCCCGCGGGAAACCTGGTGGCCACGGCCGGGGACGACTCCCGGGTGACGCTGTGGACACTGTCCCGCCCGGCCCGTCCGACACCGCTCCGGCTCTCCGCCGGCGCGACCAGTCCGCTGGACGCGCTCGCGTTCTCGCCGGACGGCACCATGGTCGCTTCGGGCGCCAAGGACGGCAGCGCCCACCTGTGGACCGCGGGCGGTCGGGGACACTGGCGGCGAGTGTCGCTCAACGGCCACACCGCGGCCGTCCTGGCCGTCGCCTTCTCGCCCGACAGCGGGATGCTGGCCTCCGCGTCGGCCGACGGCAGCACGGCGCTGTGGCACGTGGACGGCGAGGGGGCGGCGAGTCAGTCGAGCACCCTGCGCGGGGGACCGGACGCGGTGACGTCCGTCGCCTTCTCGCCGGACGGCCACACGCTGGCGACCGGCTCGAACCACGGCGAAGTCGTGCGCTGGGACCTGTACCGCCACCAGAACGCCGTAGCAGTACCTGTCCCCGTCCGCTCTCCCCGCCCTGCCGAAGCCGTGACGGCCGCGGCGGCGGGCAGCACGGTGGCCGTCACGCACGACGACGGCACCGTGGATCTGATCGGCCTGGGCACCCCGGGCGCGGCCGCGTCCATGCGCACCCTGAGGACCAGCCCCGGCGACCCGGTCACCGCCGCCGCCTTCGGGCCCGAGGACGCCGTGCTGGCCACCGGCGCCGCCTCCGGCCGGGTCACCCTGTCGGACCTGGACCCGGAGCATCCGCACGCGGTCTCTCACTGGCAGGCCGGCGCCACCCCCGTCCGCGCCCTGGCCGCCGCCCCGCCTACCGCCGGGGGCACCTCGCTGCTGGCCGTCGCGGACGGGACCACGCTCACCCTGTGGAACATCGGCGACGCGGCTCACCCCCGTCGGCTGTCCGTGCTGCCTGCGCCGCGGTCGCCGATCTCGTCACTGGCCTTCGCCGCGGGCGGCCGACAGTTGGCGGTCGGAGACGACAGGGGCGACACCACCGTGTGGAACCTCGCAGCACCTGAGCACCCGCGCTCGAAAGGCTCCTTCACCCTCCCGGAGCAGGCCGTTGTCCTGAGCACGGCCGCCTCCTCGGACGGCACACGACTGGCGGTGGCCGCGAGCGACGGAAAGACCTATCTGCTCACCGTGGACGCCGCCGCGCGGCCGCACCTGGAGGCGACCCTGCCGAACGCGACCACGCAGGTCAGCTTCGTCCCGGGCACCCGCATGCTCGTCTGCCTGACCACGGACGGCGCCCCCGTCGTATGGGACGTCTCCGCTCCGAAGGACGCCAGGCCCCTGTTCACCGTCCACGGCGGTACCGGAGACACCAAGGCGCTGGCCCTCACCACCGACGGCGGCACACTGGTGACCATCGGCGCCCAGGGCGGCATCAGAGCCTGGCGCCTGTCGGACCTCATTCCCCACACCCGACTGGCACCGCACGCCTGCCTCCTGACCGGCGGATCCCTCTCCCACGCCCAGTGGACCCACTACGCCCCCGGCCTGCCCTACGAATCGGTCTGCTCGTGAACGCCAAAGCAGACGATCGCTTGGCTGAAAGGCTGCCCGGCTGCACGGCTGCCGAGGGCGGGCAGGGGGAGGCCCGTGGATTGACTCGGACGGTGTCTGCGTAACCGGACTCGCGGTTGCCGACTCAGCGGGTCCGACCCCTCACTGCTCTCTGTCCCTGGCGTCACGTACCCGCAGAACCACGGAGCTCAAGTCGCCTGGTTCCAGTCTGCGAATGTTTTCGGTCCTCGGATTCGTGTGAGAGGTATTGACGCCGGTCTGGGGTTCCCTATGATCCGGTTGCTCGATACTTCGATCCTTGTTCGGGATAGCGAACGCGCAAGTCTGTACGGCATCGACAGTCCGCCCACCCCTGTCGGGGTGAAGTGGAACCGCTTGCTCGAGGATGACGAGGTCTCCATGCGCACAGGACGTTTCAGCAGCAGACAGCTGTCTGTGGTGCTCGCCGCCGCGGTTGCGGCCCTGGTCTCGTTGGCGGCGTTGCTCGTCGCGGGTCCGGCTCAGGCCTCCGCCGGCGGTGCCCCGAAGAGGACCGGCCTTTCCGGGGCGGCCGCCGCGTGCTCTCTTCCGTCGACGTACCGGTGGAGCTCGACGGGTCCGTTGGCGCAACCGGCGAACGGCTGGGTCTCGCTGAAGGACTTCACCACGGTCACGTACAACGGCAAGCACCTGGTCTACGGTTCGACCGTCAACCAGTCCGGAGCGTACGGCTCCATGGGCTTCGCTCCCTTCACCAACTGGTCGGACATGGCGACGGCCCGCCAGACAGGGATGAACCAGGGCACGGTGGCACCCCAGGTGTTCTACTTCGCACCCAAGAACATCTGGGTGCTGGTCTCCCAGTGGGGTCAGTGGCCGTTGTTCTACCGCACCTCCAACGACCCCACCAACCCCAACGGCTGGTCCAGCCCGCAGCCGCTGTTCACCGGCAGCATCCCGGGCTCCGCCCCGATCGATCCGACCGTGATCGGTGACGGCCAGAACATGTACCTGTTCTTCGCCGGCGACAACGGCAGCATCTACAAGGCGACCATGCCGCTGGGGAACTTCCCGGGCAGCTTCGGCTCGTCGTACACGACGGTCATGAGCGACACGGTCAAGAACCTGTTCGAGGCGCCCCAGGTCTACAAGGTCCAGGGGCAGAACCAGTACCTCATGATCGTCGAGGCGCGGGGTGCGACCGAGCGGCGCTTCTTCCGCTCCTTCACCGCCTCCAGCCTGAACGGCCCGTGGACCCCGCAGGCCGCCACCGAGGCCAACCCCTTCGCGGGCAAGGTCAACACCAACCAGACCTGGACCAACGACATCAGCCATGGTGACCTGGTCCGCAACAACCCCGACCAGACCATGACCGTCGACCCCTGCAACCTGCAGTTCCTCTACCAGGGCAGGTCCCCCAGCTCGGACGGCACCTCCTACAACCTGCTGCCGTGGCGGCCGGCCCTGCTCACCCTGCAGGGCTGACCCGCCTGCTCCACGCCTTACGGGAACCCCAGCCGCGCGGCGGCTGGGGTTCCTCCGGCGGCGGTCTGACGGGGCGATGCCATGGGTGGCCGGTGCACGCACTGCACGCCTGTCGGGCACGGTCGACCCCGGGCGACCGGAGGCGGTCGACAGGATGTGTGCGCCGGACCTTCTGGACACCGGCTGATGATGTTGCTACTACTTAGGGAATTGCGCCAAAAGGGTTAATCGGCCTAAGGGTGTCATTTGTGTGATACGTAGTGATATGGCCCAGGATCCTCAGGGGCTGCCGTTCCATGGGCGCGCCGTGGGCGTGGCTCACGCCGTCGCTCAGGGCGGGGCCTTGGTGGCGGCGCTGTTCGGCGCCACAGGACTGTCCGGCTGGATCCTCGGCAATGGTGTCCTGAAGAGCGTGGTCCCCGGCGTCACGGCGTCCATGAAGCCGAACACCGCGGTGGCTCTGCTGGCGCTGGGTCTCTCCCTGTTCGTGGTGGCGCGCAGCCCCGTAGGCACGCGGGCGATCATCGCGGCCCGTACGGCCGCGGTCCTGGGCGGCCTGATCGGTGTGCTCGTCCTCGTGGAGTACGTGACCGGGGTCAGCCTGGGCATCGATGAGCTTCTCTTCAAGGACGACACCGCGGCTGTGGCGACGGGGGTGCCCGGACGCATGGCACCGGACACGGCAGTGTCACTGGCTCTGGGGGGCGTCGCAGCACTGTGCGCGAGCCTGCCCCGGCTGCCCGCCTGGGCGAGTCAGATCCCGGGCCTGGCCGTCCTCGGCCTGGGCATGCTGCGGCTCTACGGCTTCGTCTACGCCGTGCCCCAACTGGAACGGTTCGGTCACCTCACGGGCATGGCCCTGCACACCGCGCTCGCCCTGGTGCTGCTGGGCCTCGCGGCCTTCGTGGCCCGGCCGGAAGAAGGCGCCGCGGGCCTGCTGCTGAACGCGGGCGCCACGGGCGCGTTGGGTCGCCGTCTGTTCGTCACGACCCTGGTGGCGCCGCTGCTGCTGGGCTGGGGCGTGCTGGCCGGTGAAGACGCGGGGCTGTACGGGACGCGTCTGGGCACGGCGCTGCTGGTGTCCGCTCACGTGGTGGTGTTCAGCGTGGTCATCTTCACCGCTCTGGCCGTGGGCCGGCGCCTCGAGATGGCGCGCGCGCGGGCCGAAGAGCAGGTGCGGCAGAACGAACTGCTGCAGGCCTTCATGGACCACACGCCCGCGGTGATGTTCATCAAGGACCTGGACGGTCGCTTCCTGGCGGTCAACTCGACGTTCGAGGAGAGCACGGGCCTGTCCCGCGAACGGGTACTGGGCTCCCGGGACCAGGACGTCCTGGCACCGGACCAGGCGCATCGGGTGCGGCTGGCGGACCTCGACATGCTGGCGCGGGGCACCCCCACGCAGAGGCAGGAGAGTTTCGACCTGCCAGGAGGCACCCGGGATTTCCTCACCACGTTGTTCACCCTCAAGGATCCGTGCGGCTCGCCCTATGCCATAGCCGGCGTGCTCTCCGACATCACCGAACGGGTCGCGGCGCAGCGTGAGGTGCAACGCGCCAACCAGCGATTTCTCGCGCTGCTGGAGTCAGCGCCCGACGCCACGCTGATCACGGACGGCGACGGCACCGTCGTCATGGCCAACGCGCAGGTGGAGTCCCTGTTCGGCCACGCGCCGGCCGAGCTCGTCGGTGCAACGGTCGAGGACCTGGTGCCCGGCCCGCGGCGTCCGTTGCACAGCGCCCTCCTGCGCCGGTACCTGCGGCTGTCCGACCCGAAGCCGACCGTCGTGGACCGGGGGCTGTACGGGCTGCGCAGCGACGGCCGTGTGTTTCCCGCCGAGGTGAGCGTCAGCACCCTGAAGGCCGAACAGGACACGCTGGTGTTCCTGACCGTGCGGGACATCACCGAACGCAGACAGGCCGAGGCCGAGCGCGCCGAGCGCTATGAGCAGCATCGCCGCGTCGCCTACACCCTGCAGCACAGCCTCATGGGCGAGCCGCCCCGCCTGCCGCACCTGCCCAGCGCCCACCGCTACCTGGCGTCCGTCCAGGACCCCGGAGTCGGTGGCGACTGGTTCGACATCATTCCGCTGGACGGCAGCCGCACGGGGATCGTCATCGGCGACGTGATGGGCCGGGGTCTGGACGCGGCGGCCGTCATGGGCCAGCTGCGCGCCGCCGCCCATGCACTGGCCCGTACCGGCATCTCCCCCTGCCAGGTCATGGCCGGCCTTGACGCGTTCGTCGGCGACCTGTCGGATCAGCTGGTCACCTGCTGCTATCTGGTGATCGACGCCGACGTCCAGGAGGTCACGCTGTGTTCGGCGGGGCACCTCCCGGTCGTCGCGGTGGCTCCCCGAGGATCCGCCCACCGGTTGCGGGCGCCGATCAGCGTGCCGCTGGGCGTCAACGAATCGTGCGGTGTCGGGTTGTCGTTCCAGCAGACGACTCATCGGCTGCAGCCGGGCAGCACTCTCGCGCTCTTCACCGACGGACTGGTCGAGCGGCCCGGAGAGGACATCGACTCGCAGATCGAAGTCCTCGCCCGCACCCTCGACATCGCGCTGAAGGACGCTCCCCCCGGTCCGCGGGTCCTCGACGAGATCACGGCCCGGCTGATCGGGACCCTGCTTCCGGACCCGTCCGCCCATGACGACGACGTCACGCTGCTGCTGATCGCCCTGCCCGAGCCGGAGAAGGCCGCCGTCGCTCCCCCTGTGGGGGAGAGGCGGAGTGTCCTCCTCTGAAGGCCGTCGGCGGACCAAGGGCACATGGGAGCGCACCTTCAGCGGCCGACGCTCCCGCCGGGCCGTTGCACCAGGGGCCCGGGACGGCTCGCCAAGGCCACCTCGGCCATGCCGTCGGCTGTGTCCCAACGCGACGACGCAGCAGATGACGGGCACGTCGGTACCCGGTTCGGACGGCGTGAGCGGTGGGAAGTCACCCGGTCAGGTGAACCGCCGACCGCCCGGCTCCGGGCCGTTGGCGGCATGCACACGGCCACCGGCAACGGCCGCGTCGCCCGCCGCGTCACGGACGTGACCTCCCTGGAACGCCGGGCGGAGACACTCCTGACCCCGTCCG